>CAJUFW010000021.1:0-24865 GCA_910585655.1 uncultured Lachnospiraceae bacterium | reverse complement strand
TATGCCGATGGACTCCACCACCGGCGGAACAAACGATATACCACCCTTGTAAAAAGAGGCAGGATACGCAGACTGACCAGCGCCGTGCCAATGATAAAAAGCGAAGAACTGATAAACAAAAGCGGATCAATGCTTTCTCCGGACAACACCTTTTTTAGCGTTATATCCTGCTGCTGGTAGAACGAATAATACCCATACAATGCCACCGCCAAAAGCAAAATATCCAAAAACATTCTTTGCCACAGCGCTTTGTCGCTTTTTCTGCCCCGTTTCCGTTTATAGTCTACAATCGTCACACGGGAATGTTTGATCACCGGCAGCACCATAGCCGCCACAGAAACCAACGCCGCACCCAATCCATACAGCAAAACGGTTCCGTTGATTTCTACCTGCAGACTTCTTCTTTGTACAAACTCTAAAAAAGCATTCGCGGAACCAAGAGCGCGGCATAAAAAGCTTCCAAGCGGCAGCCCTACGAGCAGGCTGACCCCTGCCACCATCACAGACTGGATGAGATACACCAATAAAATCTGCCCGCGACCGGAACCCCGGCTTTTGAGCATGGCGATTTCGTTTTGCTCCATTTCCAACATCTGCCCGGCGATCATAAAGATAAACGAGCAAAGCAGCACCAGCACCGGAACCTGCAGTACAAGCAGTGTTACCCGTACTTTGGTTTCTTTTTTTAGAAATTCCTCCAATACCCCGCAAAAGCTTTCCCGATAGCTGCTTGACATGGTTTTTCCGAATTCCTCTGTATAGGCGTTCGTCTTTTCCAGATATGATGTCACTTCGCTGCTTTTCATATCGGTATAATCCAACAGCACAAACCAATCTGCTGCCAAATCATACTCCCCAAACTGTTCTCCTCCGAAAAGCCGTTCAAACTCTGCCTCACTGATAAAACATTCATTGTAATAAGCACTCGGTGTATACACCCAATAGGGATCGCTGCTTTCCTTATGCTCAAATACTCCGGTAATCCGTACCCGCAGCGGCTTCCCCTCCTTATCCGCCAGCTTTGGACACTCAATTACCTCGCCAATAATAAAATTCATCTCTACCATTGCACGTTCACTGACAATTGCCTGAACCGTCCCGTCCTCCTCTGTCTCTTTATAACACTCCCCGGAAACGATACGAATATGCTCTGTCAGATCACTCATATAGCCAATCTGTAGTGTCGTCAGCTCTCTTTGCTCTTCCTTTTCCAGCGTTGAAATACTTTTCTGTCGTTTCAAATAGCGGTGTTCTACCTGCAGCAGCTCCGCTACTCCCATATGCTTCGCTGCATCCTTTGCTGTCTGTTCTGTCTCCAAAAAACGCTTCTGCCCGCTGCCGGAGCCTCCATTAAGTTCTGATGAAAACATCATTCTTCCTGGATAGACGTTTTTTTCCTCCAAATATTTCCCCAAATCGTCGGTCAACATTCTTTGAAGAGACGCTTCGCTATACATCGGATTGCTGCATGCAATGGCGATCAGCAGTACATTTCCGATAAACAAGCTGACCACCATCCATTTTTTATGAATCAGCTTTTGTAATACAAATCTCCACATAGTTATCCTTTCCTGCAGCCCTCTCTTTTTTCCAGACGGCTGCTCCTCCCTATCCGCTTATTTAACGCCTGAAATCACTACCTCCTGACCTTCCTCTAAGCCCGTCAGAATCCAGGCGGCTTCGGTTCCCTGCCCTGCCCGAACTACTTGACGCTTGTGCAGAGTGCCATCTTTTAGTAAATAAACAAAGCTTCCTCCGGTATCCGATTCCACAGCCATCCGATTCACCAAAAGCACCTGTTCCATAGAAACCACGTCTGCCCGAATAGACGTATTACTCCAATTTACTTTATCCGGCAGGTCTCTCAGTTCTATAAAAGCTGTTCCTCTCCGCAAAGCATCCGGCAGAATATTATCCGCTGCCACAACCCGACCGGAAAAAGACACCCGGTTTTTTGGCGTTCCGGTCTCTATGCTTACTTCCATGTTGTAACGCAAAGTGGCGCTGGCATCTGTCACCTGCAGCCATACCACATCCGGATTATAAAGAACCATCAGACTTTCTCCCTGCGGCAAAGTCTCCCCGCTTTTGATATAAGACAACTCTGACACTACGCCGTCTCTGGGTGCAGTAATTGTCGTCACCTCAATACGCTCCCGAAACTCCTGGACACGTTTTCTTTGCGCTTCTATCTGTTGTCCCATTGAAAGGTCGTATAACTCCAGTTCTTTTTGCGCTTTTTGATACTCCAACGCTCCTCTGCTTTTCCCGGAGCCACCGCCGGACTGTTTCCGCCGTTCTGCCAATGCTTCTTCCATTTGCCCGCGCTGCCACTCATAGTCTGATTCCAGCCGTTCCAACGCCAGCTCCATTTCCTGGAGCGCTACCTCGTCATATTCCACTTCAATGGTAGCCAGCGGATCCCCTTGTTTTACCTCGCTTCCCTGTTCTACCAGCCATTCGGATAATATAGCCTCTTCGCCTTCATAAGTCACCTGGCTTAGCTCCGGATAGTACACAATTCCGTCGAAGCTGCTACTCCTTGTAAACGTCCCCCGTTTTACGGTATCGGTCTGATAGGCTGTCCGCGCCTCCCCGGAGGAATCCTCTTTATTTTTTAAAATCTCCGGTGCGCTTTCTATCTGCTTTTCTTTTCCCTGTCCACAGCCGGGCAAAAGCATACTGCCCGACAGCGCCAGACAAAACAGTGCTAACAACGCAGCGCCAGACCGTACTCTGTTTCCTTTTTTAGTTTCGGACATATACCTCATCCCCCTCTGTCAAGCCCTCTGTAATCTCCACCATCAATTCATTTCGGACGCCTGCCGCAACAGGAGTTTTTACCCGGCTGCCGGACTCTATCCGATACACATAATAACCGCTCCCGTCCCGGTACAAACAAGTAACCGGAATCACACATACCTGTTCCCTGCGATTTTGTATCACTTGAAGCTGGGCATAATCTCCTGCCTTGATTCCTTCTGCCACTCCTTCCTTTTCCGTCAGTCGGAAATAACTGTAAAAAGAACCGTTCCGTAAAATCGCCGCTATGTATTCCGACCGATCATAGGGCAGCGGTTCTACCGGAATTTCCTCTCCGCCATATAAAATACAACAACTATCATAGCCTGCCAAAACTCCGTCGGACAAAAATTCTGTACGAATTTGCAGTTCTTCGGAAGCCAGCACCATTAACGTACTTCCCTCTTGCAGCATCCGTCCTGGTTCCAGCGGGGCAACATAGGCGATATGACCTGCCGACTGCGCACGAATATCGCATTCTACTATCTGTTCCTGCAGGGCTGCCTCCCGTTCCCGGAGACGCTTCAATTCCAGATCCTGTGTTTCCTTTTGCTGGCGGAGTCTTAGTTCTGCTTCTTCTATCTCAAACCGTCCGCCTGACAGCCGCAGCAGCTCTAAGTCACACTCTGCTATCTCGTTACGCAGACGGTTTTCCTCCTGCTTTGCGGCTATCGCCGCTTGCTGCAACGATAGCTGTTCTTTCACTGCCTCGTCGGAGAGGCGCGCCAGCAAATCTCCCTCTTCGACTTGATCGCCTTCCTTGACAAATATTTCTCCTAACAGACCGCTATGCTCTGCTGTCACCTCGCTGGTCACAGGTACGACCTGCGCCTCACAGCTTACCCATTGATAGATATCCTCTCTCTTTACTTCAATGGTATCTACGCTGATGCTTACAGGCTCCTCTAGCTGCGGCGCCTGTATTTCTTTTGCCTGGCAGCCGCCAAGCAGCCCTGCCGATAGCAGCAAAAGTACTGCTGCCGCACCCTTTCTGCCTCTCCTTTGCAAACGCTTCATTTTCCTTGTTCTCCTATGCTTCCTTTTTTATGTACCGGCACTTTGCTCCATTATTTTACAATCACCGTCTCTCCAAATTTCAATCCGGACAAAATCTCTGTTTTCTGATTCCCCTGCAGACCTGTTTCAATATATTTCATTGCCTTAATGCCGTTCTCGTCCTCATAATAGACAACAGAGTCTTCTCCTACCCGCTTAATCGCCTGATTTGCCAGGCAAAGCACGTCCTTCCGTTCCTCTAATACAATCGTAGCGCTTCCTTTGCTGCCCATTTCCGGCTGCCCGTCTCCGGCGGAGATTACAAAATAAACTTCCTCCTGCGGCTTTTCTTCCGAAAACCGTACCTGTGTTTCATAGACCGTGCTGCTGACAATAACGCTTACCGAATCTCCTTCCTGCAGCATATCGGCTTCGGCAGCGTCCGCTACAAAATAGCATTCTTCTCCGCTGACAATCCGCAGCACTACTTCATCCTTTTTTGACGTCTGCCCTGCCAAATCGCTCTTTACATAAAAAATACTTCCATCCATCGGTGCGATCAGCCTTCTGGCGTCAATCTTTTTCTGAAGCGCCTCCAATCTCGCCTCCAACAGCTCTAACTCCTGCGCTCCCTCCCGAAGTTGCTTTTCATAATGCTCCTCGGCTTGGCTTTCGCTCTCTCCGGATGCCTGCATCCGCCTTCTTTCCAGATCCAACAGCTCTACCAAATGCTTTTGCTCTAGCTCCTTTTCCTCTCTCTGTGCATCTACCGCCTGCCATTCGTCCGGCAGATTTCCCATATTAAGCTCTGCCAGCAAATCCCCTTGCTCCACAATATCCCCTAAAGACACGTACAAATCCTGTACCCGTTCTCCGGATACCCCAAAGGAAAGCTGACTCTCCTGCGCAGAAGAATACACGCAGGAAACCTTTTTCGTCAATTGTATATCTTCTTTGGATACCGACGTATAGCTGTAATCCTCAGACTCATATTCCCGTACCGTCGGCGCCGTACCATACTCTTCCTCTTGAGGCAGCAGCCCACAGGAGGACAGCAGCAAACAGCATACAAGCAGCAATACTCCGGCTTTTATACGTCCGTCTACCAGACATTTTCCCCGTTTTGGTATCATCGTTATCGTCCTTCCCTTTTTTGTGATATGTAAAATATAAAATTAAGAGTCCCACAAAGCAGGATTCTTCGCCTGCGGCGGGTCGCTTTAGCGACATATTACCACTCCGCTGTAGTGCGCATCCCGCCCGGAGGGCTTTTGTATGATAGGGAAGTTCGGAGAACTTTCCTAATTATACAAAAAAGCCATAGTTTCCCCAAACATTCTGGAAGAAACTATGGCTATCCGCACATTACCTATCTTAATTATGCTCCGAACAGAGCTTCAAACTCATCCCGTCCGATTCTTTCCTTTTCCATCAGCAGCGCCGCGCAGTCGTGCAGTACCTGTATATGCTCCGTAATAATGGCTTTTGCCTCGGCATAGCAGGAATCAATGATCTTCTTTACCTCTCCATCGATTCGGTTCGCAATCTCTTCGCTGTAGCTTCTGGTATGTGCCAAATCTCTTCCAATAAATACCTCATCGTCATCGTTGTCATAATTGACCAATCCAATCGAATCCGTAAAGCCGTAACGTGTTACCATTGCTCTTGCCGTCTTGGTAGCGACTTTGATATCGCCGGAAGCACCTGTTGTAATATCGTCAAAAATCAGCTCTTCCGCAATACGTCCACCCAGACTGACAATGATATCCTGACGCATCCGCCCCTTGGTATTGAACATCTCGTCCTTTTCCGGCAGCGGCATCGTATATCCGGCAGCGCCCTGTCCGGTCGGGATAACCGATACGGTATATACCGGACCGACATCCGGAAGCACATGGAACAAAATTGCATGCCCTGCCTCATGATATGCGGTAATCCGCTTCTCTTTTTCGGAAATAATCCGGCTCTTTTTCTCCGTACCAATTCCTACTTTGATAAAAGACTTTTTGATATCCTCTTCTTTTAAAAACTTTCGATCTTCTCTCGCCGCCCGAATCGCCGCTTCGTTTAACAGGTTTTCCAAATCTGCCCCGGTAAAGCCCGCTGTCGTCTGCGCCACTTGTTTTAAGTCCACATCCTCTGCCAACGGCTTTCCTTTTGCATGGACTGCCAGAATTTCCTCTCTGCCCTTAACATCTGGTCTTCCTACCACTACTTTCCGGTCAAACCGTCCCGGACGTAAAATCGCCGGATCAAGAATATCTACCCGGTTTGTCGCCGCCATCACGATGATACCCTCGTTAGCCCCAAAGCCGTCCATCTCTACTAAAAGCTGGTTTAAGGTCTGCTCTCTCTCGTCGTGACCGCCGCCCATACCGGCGCCACGCCTTCTTGCCACCGCGTCGATCTCGTCAATAAAAACGATACACGGAGAATTCCGCTTGGCATCGTCAAATAAATCCCTTACACGGGAAGCACCGACACCAACAAACATTTCTACGAAATCAGAACCGGATATGCTAAAAAACGGTACGCCTGCTTCTCCTGCCACCGCCTTTGCAAGTAACGTCTTACCAGTTCCCGGAGGGCCTGTCAGAATCACGCCTTTTGGTATTCTGGCTCCCACCTCCCGGTACTTTTGAGGGCTTTTTAAAAAGTCTACAATCTCCTCTAACTCTTCCTTTTCCTCCTTTAATCCTGCCACGCTGTCAAACGTCACCTTACGGTCTTTGTCTGTAGACATCCTTGCACGGCTCCGTCCAAAGTTCATCATCCTGGAACCGCCCGCGCTGCCTCCCGTCTGGTTCGTCATAAACATCAGCAGAACAAATACCAGAATAAAGCCCAGTAAATATGGCAGAATGCTGACAAACCAGCCTGGCTTTGTCACATCATGAATATAGAAATTTGTAAATCCCGCCTCGTCTAAAATCCTTACGATATTTTCTACATTGTTGATATAAAAGGACTTTATTTCCTCGCCTTCTCCTGTTTTCACGGCGATCTGTATTTCTCCGGTCGGAGCTTCTACATTCTGGTAGATTTCCACTCCCGTTATCTTCCCGCTTTGCAGATCCTCCTGAAACATGACCTCATTATAGACCTCCTGGTGGCTGTTATATAGGTTGTCTGATATCAGCATGGCTGCTATAATCAGTCCCAGTACCAGCAGATAAAAGCCCATGCCCTTCATTTGCTTTCTCACTCCTGTTTCCTCCATTCCTGCGCACAGCGCATATTTTCATTCCATTTTTAGATAGCCTTTGCGCCTTCTACTACTCCTACATACGGAAGGTTTCGATATTTTTGCGCATAATCCAGACCGTATCCCACGACAAATTCATCCGGAATACAAAAGCCCACATAGTCCACCTGTACATCCGTCACCCGGCGATCCGGCTTATCCAACAGCGTACACAGCTTCAGACTCGCCGGTCTCCTGGCGTTTAACATATCCATCAGATAGCTAAGCGTATGCCCGGAATCAATGATATCCTCAATAATCAAGACATCCTTTCCCTCTATATTCTCGTCCAGGTCTTTGACTATTTTAACCCGTCCGGTGCTTTCTGTTCCATCCCCATAGCTGGACACGGACATAAAATCAAGCGTAACCGGAACCGTCAGATGCTTTGCCAGCTCCGTCGTCACAAAAATGCTCCCTTTCAACACGCAGATCAGATGAAGAGCCCTTCCTGCGTAATCCTGATTCATCTGCTCTGCCATCTCCTTTATCCGCTCCTCAACCTGTCCCCCGCTGATTAAAACGCGAATCTTATCCTCCATATAATACCTTACTCCTATTCTGCCGTCTCTGCGGCCTCTGTCGTTTTTTTGTCACTGCTTTCTCCCAAAACCCTATCTGCCGCCCAAACAGGGCTGCCCGATAGCTCTGTATCCAGACGTACTATCAAGATCCGCTTGGTATCCGTACCGATCCTGCTTCCCTCGCCTGTCCGATCTCCCAGAATCCAAAGGATCTCCGATGCCGCTGCCAGCAGCCAGCTCCTATCCCGTTCCTCCTTCGGAAGCTTCCGGTCGATCCAGTAATCCTTTAACTTCTTTCTCCGACCGTCCGGGTGAAGCACCAGAACATCTCCTGCTCTCCTGGTTCTGACCGCTACCCTACCATATATTCTATCATAATCAAACCACTTCGTACAACTACTTTCTGGAAATTTAATGATTTTTCCATCCGAAAAATGGATTTTCCCCTTCTCTACGGACACAATCCTCCGTTTTCCACTCTCGCTGCAGTCCCAAATCTCAAAAAAAAGCGTTTTCTGCAGCTCTTTTACAAACACCTTTCCTTTTTGTTCCCCTGCCCCCTCCGGCTCCAAATAATAACAAACGGCTGTCCGTTCTTCCTGAGCCGCCGCCCGGTCGGCTTCCTTTTGCTGTTTGAAACAAATTCCGGTATACGTTCTTTCCGCCTCTATTCCATAGGGCAGATCAAGGCTCTTCCCTACGTTTTTATGATATAATTCCATCACAAGCCGCACATGCTCTGCCGAAATATCCTTTGCCGATCCCCCGGCTCGTTTTAGCAGCTCCAAAACTGCCTCTGCCCGCAAGCCTTCCGGGCAAGCCTCATAATCTGACTTTTCCCAAAAAAACTTCCTTCCGCCGGCTTTTCCTTGTCTGGTCTCTACTCGTACCCGCTCTAGTACCTCGGCAATCTGCCCTTCTATATACGTTTGCAGACGGCTCAGCCGCTTTGCCGTCTCTGCAATATGACGAACCGCCTGAGAATTGACCTCCCTTTCCAGTACCGGCAGCACCTGACGGCGTATACGATTTCTCGTATAATCCTCCTCCAGATTAGTCCGATCCATACAAAAGCCCTGCCTGCGTACCGCCAGCCAGTCCTCAATTTCCGCCCGGCTGTAGGGAAGCAGAGGGCGAAGAATATGCCCTCTTACCGTATGGATTCCCGTCAAGCCTGCCAAACCACTGCCCCGGCACAAATTCCACAGGACAGTTTCCGCATTATCCTCCCGGTGATGCGCTACCGCAATCCATCGGCAGTTCCGGCGTTGCCGACATTCTTCCAAAGCCTGGTAACGGAAGTTCCGCCCCATTTCCTCTTCGGAACATTTTTTCTCTCTAGCCAATGTCCGAATATCGCCGTACACTACTTCACAAACGATCCCCAGCCTTTGACACAAGTCTCTTGTAAAATCAGCATCCCGATCCGCTTCCGCCCCACGGATTCCATGATGTACATGTAAGGCATACAATTCCAGTTTCAATTCCTCGCGCAGCTCTGCCAACAGGCACAACAGACAGACCGAATCTGCTCCGCCGGACACTCCGACGACGATTCCGTCTCCTGTCTGCAACATTCCCTCTTGTTTTAATTGCTCCCTTATCTTTGCTATCATTTGATTTCCTTATTTCCATCCGGCATATCCCCGGCTTTGTTTTATATCTGTATCAGTTTACCACCCGGACGCCTCACTTGCAAGCTTTTCATTTTCCCAAAAGGCTGTTACCAATACCGTAATATCATCTGCCGGTCTTCCTCCGCAGTGAATCAGGGCAGAATCCAGGAGAATCCTCGCGAGTTCATTCGGATTGTTCTGCTTCCTGCCGCCTATTACCGAGCGTAAAATGTCCTCTGCCTGTCCTTCCTCAAAACAATCCAAAAAGCCATCCGTCACCATAACCAAAAAATCTCCCTCCCTCAAACGAAGACTTTGTTCCTCCGCCTCCTGAGGAGCCAAAATTCCGGCAGGCAGACAACTATACGCCAATCGCTCCAGCTTATTTCCCCGGATCAAAAAACTGTCCGCCGCTCCTACTTTAAGATAGCGGCAAAGCCCGGAACATAAATCTACCCGGAACAAATCTACTGTCGTAAAGCTTTCCTCCCCGCCCCTTAAAAATAACGAGGACTGTATCAGCTTCATCGCTGCCGCTCCTTCCATTCCGGCATCCAAAAACTGCTCTAATAGCTCTACCATTCTTGCGCTCTCCTGGGAAGCTCTGTTGCCGCTCCCCATCCCGTCCGAAAGCAGCAGCACCGCTTCTCCTTCCGGCAGCTCTTGGATCGAATGACTGTCCCCGCTTCTAGGCTCTCCGTCCCGACTGCAGGAAGCTACCCCACTGTAAAAACGGAAGGGGGTATCTTCTAAAAAGGTCAATGTCGCCCATTCTCCGCTGATTACCGTCTTACTGCTAAAAGAAGTATGGTAAGCCCTTCCTGTTGCTTGCCCGAGCAAAGTTCCAAAATCTCTGGTCGTGATACATCCTCCGTCCGCTATCCGCGCCGTAACAAAGATCTCCGTTCTTCCATCATCTCTCTTTTTTACGGCAATCTGGCAGGTTTCTACCCCTGCCGCCGTCGCGCATTCTCTGACACGTTCTTCCTCCTCGCTCCATTTTCTGGTAGATACGCCCAGTTCCATCACGACCTCATCCATCATCCCTGCGACCCCGGCAAACTGCTCTGCCACCACTACCCGGTTTTCTGCCATCCGGTTCTGCCAAATCAGATTTGTCCTTGCCAGTTCCAGACTTCTGCCTGCCTCCGTCAAAAAAAATTCCGATCGGATACAACGTTCTAAAAATCCCTCCGGCACCTCCGACAGCTCAATCCGCCCGCTTCGTTCTGCCCGGTTCAGGATCTGAAACACATTTTGATACGTTTCATAAAACTCTGATTTCATACAAACGTTACGTCGTTCACATCCCGCGCAGCATTTTTCCGACACCAGATTAAAAATACGATTCAGATCTCCGCCGCCCAAATTGGTCTTTGGTTCAGCCGGATATGCCATCAGCTCCGACAGCTTATGAAACGCCATCGAAATATCCCGCAGCTTTTCCTTAGTCACAGCCTGCATATTGGTAAACACCGCTTCTTCTCCCTGTGGCTCCTCCCGCTCCTTTTTTTGAGGAATCAGCAAAAACAGCATCAGCGCCGGAAGCAGCCCCAGCAATCCCTCTCTGCTGATAAAATAATCGTTCCAGAGAAAGCCCGCAGAAGCAGAGAGCATCATCCAAGTCAGCATTACCGGGATTTTCCCAAGTTCTCCCAAGGCACAGCTTACCATTCCAAACAATGCAAAGCAGCCTACCAGCTCCGGCTCTCCGGTCTGAATTCCCAATACCATACCCGCCAGCGCTCCCGCTACCGTCCCTGCGCCAATTCCATAATAATAGCCCAGATACAGCACCGACAGTACCACCCCAGGATAAACCGGGGAAAAACCGTTAATCTCCGGCAGCCCACACAGCGCGCCCAGCACTGCCAACGCCACGCTGATCATCTCCCGTCCTTCTAATCCTCTTTTTTCAGGCGGATATAAAAAGAAATGGACTCCTTTTTGCAGCACAATCGTCAGCCCTGCTGCCAACACTCCCTCCAATACTGCCAGAAGCCAGGCATTTTCTATCGTAAAGAACGCTCCGCCTGCCCGTACCGCCGCGGTGACAATCCCCGTCAGCGCCGCCATCGCTGCCAGAGAAAGCTTATTTTTTCCGGTCAGCGGCAAAGGACGCGGCGCCTCTGCCACTCCTACCACAAACAACAACAGTAACATACTGATTCCATAACGCAGCAGCATATCCTGACCTGCTGCCTCCACCCCGGCAGAAGCCACTCCTGCTAACAACACCAAAAAACTTAACTTTCTCGGAAGCCTTGCCTCTAAACACAGACAGCCAAACAACGCCATCACAAACGGATGAAGCGCCATTCCTACCTGGTAAAAGCCCGCTCCCTCTCCTCCTATCAGGAAGCGAGCCGCAAAAAAGCTTACTGCATACAGCAAAACCGTCCTTCTGTTCCATTTTTTCATTTCTTCCTTGACCTCCCTCATTCTTGGCAGCCGTTCCTCTACCGGACTTTCGATTTCCTCCGGTCTCGTCTCGTCGTCTCGTTCGGCTGTCGTTTTCTTTATGTGGCATTATAGACAGCCCTTCCGAAAATCTTTGTCAAAGCAAAGCCCTGATTTTCAAAAAGTTTTTGACAAAACCTACTCTCTAAGGGAGTTTTTCCCGAATGAAGGGAGTTCAAAACCTTTAAGATATTAAGGTTATATTGAAAAAGAATTCCACAACGTGGAATTCCATTTGTCTATCCTTATTCCTGATTCGGCTGAAATATAATCTCATTTTCATAAACCAGTCCGAATTTTTCTCTTGCCATATCCTCGATAAATTTTTTAGTCTGTATGTATATTTTTAGATTATCCAGCTCCTCTTCTCTAGCCACTTGAGTTTCATAGCGTTTCAACGCCGCTTTATAAGCCTCCTCTGCCTTCCGTTCCTCCTGTTCGAGCATTACTCTTTTGTATGCCACCACTCCGCAAATCACCATCACAAATAAAAAAATCCAGCCCACTCCTGCTTTTCTTCTCTTTTTTCTATGCCTGTCCTGTTTCATAGCCTGCAACCCCTTTCTGTTTCACTCCTTGCTTTTACCCCCGCTTTTTATCCTGTCTGGCTCTTTCTCCTCCGGTTCCTTTCTGGCTTTTTGCTTGTTCCGCTTGGCAATCCTCCTGTTGGGACGCCGCCGGTCCCCGTTCTTTCGGCACGCTCTTTCCCCCGCCCAGACCAATCCATAGCCAAGCAGCGTTCCGGCAACCGCATAGCCACGAAAAATCCCGCTGTTTTGGTAAAAACACAGCAAAAACAGAGAAAGCCCAAACAGAAGCCAATACAGCAAATCCAAACAACCCAGCCAAATCGCCCGCCTTCTACGCCAATGCAGCCATTTTATCCCACTGCCAAGGAAAGCTGCCAACACTCCTGCTACAATGGAAAGCGCAAAATATAACAGTTCTGCCTGCATCCGTACCAGCATGTTTTCACCCTCTACCGAAATAATCTACCGAATAAGGACTCTCCGTTTTGCCGGAAACCGTCTTTATCGGAATAAGACAGGCTTGTAATTCTGCCTTCCATGTCAATTTCACCTTTTTCGACAGAGAGGCGGTTTACATGCAGATCCTCCCCCTTTATCGTCAGCACGCCTTCTGTTGTCTGCAATAAAATCTCATGCTCATCAAAAGACAGCACATCCTCCACCCCCGTCAGGATCGCCGCCCGTCGTCCTGTCATGCTTACCCGATGCAGCGCTGGATTCCGTTCTTCCATAAAATTCCTCCTCCCATTGCTGTTATATTATATGGAAGAAAACGGTGTCTTATGTCTTTAAATCATATCCCCTGCGGATTTTGAACGCTCCATTGCCTGTCTTATAAATAACGGTACATCTCCTTGGCTTCTTCCTTTCTGGTCGTCTCTGCGACGTCTAAAATCTCTACCTTAATCTGCTTATCGCCAAAGCCAATCTCTAAAATATCCCCTTCTTTGACGGCGGCAGAAGCCTTGGCAGGCTTTCCGTTGATGGATACCCGTCCGGCGTCACAGGCACTGTTTGCTACCGTCCGACGCTTGATCAGCCGGGATACTTTTAAAAATTTGTCTAACCTCATAACATCCCCTCCTATGGGAAAAGAAAGAAGCGCTACAGGACAGCTCTCCCGCCCGTAACGCTTCTTTTATGCCTCGCATGTTTATTCGTTAATCGCATCCTTTAAAGCCTTACCAGCCTTGAACTTAGGAGCTTTAGAAGCAGGGATTGTGATCGTCTGCTTCGTCTGAGGATTCCTACCCTCTCTCTCAGCTCTCTCAGATACTTCAAATGTGCCGAATCCTACTAACTGAATCTTTTCGCCCTTCTTTAACTCTTCGGTGATCACATCAACGAATGCCTTCAGCGCCTTCTCTGCATCCTTCTTGGATATCTCAGCACTCTCTGCGATTGCTGCAACGAATTCTGCTTTGTTCATGGATTAGTTCCTCCTCTGAATATGTGTTATTATACTTACATGGACATCCCTAAATTCAAGGAAATTCCCTTCCCGGAATGCTCAAATACGTTACAGATCTATTTATAACCTTATTACTGCCATTTGTCAAGAAATTTCGCATATTTCTGGCAAAAAACTTGAAAAAAATAGGAATGAGACGGCAGCAGGTTCTTTTCTAAAAAAATCTCCCTGCTGCCTCCTTTTCTTGCCGTCTTTCTAACTTAACTATAACCATTCCGCCGTCAGGATTCCATCTGGCGTCCTAAAAAGCTTGCTGCCACCTTTGCGAGCTTTACTTCCGCCTCGCCCATTTTTACCTTATCATCTTTTGTCAGAAGCATCACACATCCTATGACGTCTCCTTCGCTGATAATCGGCTCCATCACCTGATAGCGGTAATCGTTTTCCCCTTCCTCTTCTACCAAAGGCAGGTAATTTCGGTCGCTGCTACTAGCTACAATACTTTCCCGTTCTGTCATAGCCTCTTCTAATTCTCGGCTCAACGCTTTTCCAATGATATCTTTTTTGGCTGTGCCTGCCGCCGCAATCACCTGATCACGGTCGCTGATACACACGATATGCCCTGTAGCCTGTCCTAAAGTATCGGCATATTGTTTGGCAAAAATTCCCATTTCTCCAATCGGGGAATATTTTTTCAGGATGATTTCTCCCTCCCGATCCGTATAGATTTCCAAGGGATCTCCTTCTCTAATCCGCATTGTTCTGCGGATTTCCTTCGGCACCACGACTCTTCCTAAATCGTCAATTCTTCTGACAATCCCTGTTGCTTTCATTTATCCTTGCCTCCATTTACTCTTTCAGTGTTGTGTTTTGGAACAGAGCGAAATAATCGCTTTGTATTCCGGCAGAACTCCAGTCCGCCGAAAGCGCTGTGATAGTAGTATCTGTAAATAGAGACATTTTATACCTCATATTTCACGGATTCTAAAAAATTTACAAAAAACTGGCTGCTTCCTGACGCCTATTCCACCCATTCCGTTTGTATCACCCGCTCCCATTCTTTCGTCCCCTCTACCTTTTTGGTCTCACATCGGTTCTGATATAGAAAGCGAATCAGCGCATAACAGTCAATCCAAATCTCTGTCCCGGAAAAAGTATCACTTTCCTTTTTCTGAGATTCGTCAAAAATAAGCTGCAGACCAAAGTGCAGATGAGAGGTATCAATGTTATTGGTATCCTCTTTCGTACTGTATCCTGTCCGTCCCATATAACCGATCACATCCCCTGCCTCTACCTTACTTCCGACCTCAAGACCACCCTGATACGGATAGCCTTTGCGTAAATGGGCGTAATAATAATACCGTTTTTGATCCAGGCTGCGAATCCCAATCCGCCAGCCACCGTACTGGTTCCAGCCCAATGCCTCTACCGTCCCGCTCTCTACTGCAATAATCGGTGTCCCGACCTGTCCCATCATATCATGTCCCAAATGCTGCCTGCGGTATCCATACGAACGGGACACTCCAAAATCATCATAATCCGTATAATAAAAATCCCTTGCCACCGGAGAAAACGCCCGCAAGCCATATTTTGTTTCTATTTCCATTTCTTCAGATTGCCCTTCGATAACCGGCTTTTCGACTTTATACTCTCCCACCAGACCCCCTAACACTGCCGTATAGGCTTCCAGATAATAATCGTAATACTTCATCCCTTCTGTCAGTTCCTCTATACTCGTTCCTTCCTCCGTTAATTTCTTTACCAGATCCGCCATATCCCGGCTTCGATAATCCTGGAAATCGCCGCCGTATTTCGCGCCCAGATACGCCAGCAGGGAAACCCAATCCAAATGAGTCTCTGTTTTATAGCTTTCCAAATCATATTGATAGGCGTCGCAAAGCGCCTCATAACTTACCTTAAAATCCACCCATTTAATAAAATCCCGGGAATTGACCGCTCTCTTTTCCTCCCCATACCAAGGCTCCTTCATCTGCTCTCTAAACCACCCGAACCGTTGCCCCAGATAACGCGGCAGACAAATACACGCAAGACCGCAGGCAGACATCAGCAGCACCCATTTGATCCGTTTCCAGCTTCTTTTTCCCTCCACAGCTCATCCTCCTGTTTGACATTCCTTCCCTATTGTATGAGCTGTATCCGCTAAACATGCAAGCGTACCGCCGTTTAAACATAGCTTACTTCTTTTAAAAACAAACCATAGCCTGGCAAGGTAAGTCCCGCATCCTGCCTTTTCCCGCTGCGAAATGCCTCTAAAATACTTTCCGGCTTTCGTCTGCCAGCCCCAACTTCGTACAAGGTTCCTGCCAGGATCCGCACCATATGATACAAAAAACCGTTTCCCTCTACTTCAAAAATAAAAAATTCCCCGCCTCTTTGCCGTAGCGTTTTCCACTCCAACCGTGTTATCGTCCGTACCGTTCCCCTGCCCGGCTCCATGTTAGATGAAAAGGCGGAAAAGTCATGCTCTCCCGTCAATAACATTGACGCCCGCTGTACCGCTTCCCAGTTCCATCCTCCTGCCTTCCCTCCGACTTCCCCGTCTCCTATCCAATAAGCGTATTTCCCGGCAAAAGCAGATGGTACTTCCCTTATGTCAAACACATAACCATATACTTTGCTAACTGCGTCATAGCGGCTGTGAAACATCGGCGGCGCCTCCTCTGCCATACGAATCCGCAACCCAGCCGGAAGCCTGTCATTCCAATAGCTTCTCCATTCCTCCGGCGTTTTCTCCTGCCAGACAGGCAGCGGCAGATGTACATTCGCTACCTGTCTCAACGCATGTACCCCGGCGTCCGTCCTGCCGGAACCGATCACCTGTATCTTTTCCTGCCTGTACAATTCTTTTTGACCGCCGGACACTTCTGTCAGGCTTTTCTTTAATACCTGTTCCAACGTCCCTTGAATCGACGGCTTTTTCCCGTTGTCTACCCGCTGCCAGCCGCCAAAGCAGCTTCCGTCATACTCCAACAGAAAACGCACATTTTGGTTTTTTCCCAAATTCTTTCCCCCTTTTCCTTCTGAAACGCTAAAAATATATCAATTTCCTCTTGCCAAAAAGTAAATTTTATTGTATAATACAACTAAGAACAAGTCAATAATATTTCCTCTTGAAAGGAGCTGATCTTATGAAGGCTATGTTAAAAAAATCTTTTTATAATGGAACCATGCGTGACCTTACTTTTCTCATTGGCTTCCTTTTCCTGCTGGCTGGCTTCCTGCTGGTGCCTACGTTTTATGAAATAAATATCTGCGCCTCATTTTCTATCACTTTCATGTTGACCGGCTTCTTTTTTCAGATTGTCACCTATCTGCTTCCGTCGCCAAAACTGCACAGACCTGCGCCGTCGTTTTCCAGCAGCAGCGACGCCTATTTAGACCAGGCGCCTGAGGATTTTTCTTCTGAAGAAAGAGAAGCTCTTCTACAAGAATCCTGGATGGTAGCAGCAGAACGTTTCCTGAAAACCCGTAAATTCTAAACAGACTGCCGGATACCTTCCGGCTCTGTACAAATGTATAAAAACTCCCGTTTCGTCTATCCTAAGAATGTAACATCTAAAAGGAAATCACGAAAGGGAGTTTTTTATGACATCAGAAATCAATTTATTACAGCACATCCATCAAGGCTCTGCTATGGGAATCGACAGTATCCGCCATATGATTGGCTTATCCGAAGATCATGCCTTTACCTCCGCCCTGACAAATCAGCTTCGGGAATACGAAGATGTCAAGGCAGAAGCCGCTTCTCTTCTGACCAGAGCAGGGCAGACCCCGCAAGGTGTTTCGTCGGCTGCCAAATTTATGTCCGATATGACCAGCAGTCTAAAAAGCATCACCGACCGCAGCGCCTCCCGTTTAGCAGAGATTATGATTGAAGGCAGCACAATGGGTACTACTAATTTAACCAAGCAGCTAAACGCCTATCACGGGCATGACCACGCTGTCACCTCGCTTGCCCACAAGCTGCTGAAAACCGAAGAGCGAAACATTGAGGAAATGAAACATTTCCTATAAAACCGGGGCATTTATTCTTCTGGAGTCTCAAAGGTAATCTCGCTCCATTTTTTCTCGTCCACCTTCACCTCAAACTCCTTCGCCCATTCGGCATATAACTTGCGGAACGCCGTATCCTGACGCTCGTTGATAATCTCTTCTTTTGCCTGGGCGGTAGCATCTTCGTCTAGCTCATTGACACAACGAATGATATAAAACCCATGCGGTCCGTCGATTACCTCGCTGATCTCACCGGTCTTTAAAGAAAACGCCGCCTCGTCAAAAATAGCCCGGTCGTATTCCTCCTTCCAGTCTCCACGCCCTATAATAAAGGAAGTTTCTGCCAAATCGGAATGTACGGTCGCCAAAGATTCAAAATCAGCTCCCTCCTCAGCCTGCTCCCACAGTTCCTTTGCCTTTTCCCCAATGGCAGCGCGCTCCTCCTCGGTCATCGCAATCTCGTTCCGGTTTTTATCCGTACCATCCGTCAAAAGCGCCAGTACCTGAAGCTCCGCCTGCCTCGCCTCATCATCCGACACCATCGTATCCACGTCACTTGTAATTACGTCAAAAATCTTAGAACTCAAATAATTGTCATGATAAATACTCTCTAACAGCTCCGTATCAATGTGGTAGCGCAGAATATCATAATCCGAAATCTCCTCCATCTGCTCCCGTACCGTATCCGCAATTTCATCCGCCTCATCCTCTGTCACCAACACCCCCTGAGACTCTGCCATTGAGGTAATCACTTTAAGCTGTACGATTTCATTTAAAATATCTTCCTTACACATATCGGCAAACGTTTTCCCGTTGCCGAAATCCACCGCCCATACCTCGCTGCCAAAATACCCTTCATACTGCTCGCGGACACAGAGAACATAAAACATGATTTCTTCTCTAGCTACCTTTTTATCTCCTACCTGAATCACCACGTCCTCTGCAAAGGCAGTACCGTTTTCCCCGGTCAGCCCGGCGCTTTCTGTACTGCCTCCCTTCTGCCACCAGAAAATCCCCAAGATAGCGGCTGCCACCAGCAGCACCAACAATCCCCCTATCCAATAGCCTTTCTTTCCTCCTATATTCCTGCCCTGTTCTATCATACCTCACCTTATTTCTTTTCTTTCTTTGTGTTTTCTAACAAAAGCATCGTAAAGTCCTCCAATAACTGACGGATTCCCTGAAAGCACTCCGCATTCTCCTGGCGTCTGCCCTTGCTTTTTGCCGCAGCCGGAAATTCATAGAAAAACTCTACCGGCTGTCCCGGACGGAATTTTAGTCTTCCCGCAAAGCGGGTAATCAGCTCTGGTATTTTGGCAGCGTCTAGCCTTGCCTCCTTCTCCATCACCAGCCGTAACATACGTTCTGTATACGTTACTTCCGACACATATACCCGGTGTGCCATCGCTTTGATTAGGGCGATATTTAACAGATTTTCCACCGCCTGTGGCAGCTCGCCGAAACGGTCAATCAGCTCGTCTTGTAGATCCATTAGTTCTTCGCGGTTTTCTATTTCTGCAACCCGCTTATACATATCGAGTTTCTGCACCTCGTTCTTCATATAGGAAGACGGAATATAAGCATCCATATCAAAATCCACCGTCGTCTCAAAGCTTTCTTCCTCGACCGTCTCTCCTTTCATCGCCCGTACCGCTTCATTTAACATCTTACAGTACAGATCATACCCAACCGCTTCCATATGCCCATGCTGCCTGGCTCCCAGCAAATTTCCGGCTCCCCGAATCTCCAGATCCCGCATGGCGATCTTAAAGCCGGATCCTAATTCGGTAAATTCCCGAATCGCCTGTAACCTCTTTTCCGCAATCTCCCGAAGCATTTTGTTCCGCTTGTACATCAAAAAAGCGTAGGCAGTACGATTGCTACGTCCTACCCGACCACGGAGCTGATAAAGCTGGGAAAGCCCAAGCCGATCGGCATCCTCAATGATCATGGTATTGACGTTGGAAATATCCAACCCTGTTTCTATGATCGTAGTCGAAACCAGGACGTCTATTTCTCCGTTGATAAACTCAAACATAATACGTTCCAGTTCCCGCTCACTCATTTGCCCATGTGCATAGGATACATTGGCGTCCGGCACCTGCTTGGCAATGCGATCCGCCACTTCATCGATCCCATTAACCCGGTTATAGACATAGTAAACCTGTCCGCCCCTCACCAGCTCCCGATTAACTGCCTCACGTACAATTTCTTCATTATATTCCAATACATACGTCTGAATCGGCAGACGGTCTACGGGAGGCTCTTCCAGTACGCTCATATCACGGATTCCTGCCAGACTCATATGAAGAGTACGGGGAATCGGCGTCGCGGAAAGCGTCAGTACGTCGATATTAGTCCTAAGCTGCTTGATTTTTTCTTTATGCGTTACTCCAAACCGCTGTTCCTCGTCCACAATCAGCAGCCCTAAATTTTTAAAATGAATATCTGACGACAGCACCCGATGCGTTCCGATAATAATGTCCAGACTGCCCTTTTTTAATTGCTCGACGATTTTTCTCTGCTCTGCGGCAGTTTTAAAGCGGGAAAGCATATCTACGCTAATCGGAAAATCCTTCATCCTTTGAACAAAGGTATTGTAATGCTGCTGCGCCAAAATAGTAGTCGGGACAAGCAGCACGACCTGTTTCCCATCCGAAACCGCTTTAAACGCCGCGCGGATCGCCACTTCTGTCTTACCGTAGCCGACGTCCCCGCAGATCAGACGATCCATAATCTTGCGGCTTTCCATATCCCGTTTTGTATCCTCAATCGCCCGAAGCTGATCGTCCGTCTCCTCATAAGGAAACAATTCCTCAAACTCTCTTTGCCAGACGGTATCCGGGCTAAATTGATAACCGTTTTCTGCCTGGCGCTTAGCGTAAAGCTCTACCAGCTCCTTGGCGATTTCCCGGACAGAGCCTTTGACTTTCGCCTTGGTGTTTTTCCACTCAACGGAGTTTAATTTATTAAGCTTTGGCTTTTTTGCCTCTGCCCCGGCGTATTTTTGCAGCACGTCCAAGCCCGTCGCCAAAACGTACAGCACTCCGCCGCCTCCATACTCGATTTTTATATAGTCTTTGACTATTTTATTGACTTCGATTTTTTCAATTCCCCGGTAAATCCCCAGACCATGGTTTTCATGAACCACGTAATCCCCTACGTGAAGCTCCGAAAAGCTTGCCAGCTTCCGACCGTCATAGGTTCCGCGCTTTTTCTTACGCTTCTTTTTTTCCGCTCCGAAAATATCGCTCTCCGAAATGATAACCAGCTTGATCAACGGATACTCAAACCCTCGATGCAGTCCGCCGTATATCGTTATGATCTCTCCTCGCTGCACCTCTCTGTCCAAATCTTCGGTATAAAAGGCGTTTAGCTCCTCCGCCCGCAGATCGGCGCTGATCCGCTCCGCCCTCGTCCGGGAAGCACATACCAGGATCACACGAAAGCCGTTCCGCTTGTATTGCTGCAAATCCTTAACCAGCAGCGCAAAATTATTGTTGTAGGAATTGACCGATTTTACCGTAAGGTCAAAATGCCGCTTCGGCGCTATCGCCCCTGCCCTTGCCTCTAACGTACTTAGCAGCAGCGTCCGTTTTCTTGCCAAATCCGCCAACAAAGTCCGGTATTCCCAAATCACGTCCGCCTGTCCCGGTAAAATATAGCCCTTTTCCAAACGGGTAGTCATACTCTCCCGAAACTCCATCTCTACAGCCTCGCCCTTTTCGATCAAACGAAGCGGCTCATCCAGGAAAAAAACGGTTTCTGCCGGATCAAAATAATCATAAAAAGAAACGGTATTGTCGTAAAAATACCGGATATAGCTCTCTATACCAAAGGAACCGCTATAAATTTCCAGGTTGTCCCGAAATTCTTCCACCGTCTCCGAAAGGCGGTGCGCCTCCTCTGTCTTCATCTGCAACCGAAGCGCCTTTACCTGCTCTTCCTTTTCCTTCATCAGACGCTTCATCCCCGCCATACGGGTTTTCTCATCTAATATAATCTCTGTAGCCGGATAAATCACCAGCTCCTCTACCGGCTCAATCGAACGCTGACTTGCCACGTCAAAGCTGCGGATCGTATCTACCTCATCATCCCAGAACTCGATCCGATACGGGCATTCCTCCGTCAGCGGAAAAATATCCAGTATCCCACCCCGCACGGCAAACTGCCCCGGTCCCTCTACCTGCCCGGTCTTTTCATAGCCCAGGTGTGCCAGATGCCGGGAAAACTTCTGCAAATCCACCTGATCCTGTTGACGGATTGTCACCAGATTCTCCCGTACAAAATCCAACGGCAGGATACGATCCATTCCCGCCTCTAAAGACAGTACCACCGTAAGCGGCTTTTTCGCCTTGTCATCCCGTTCCAACAGTCTTTGAATCGTTTTGAGGCGATCTCTGACAATTGCATTTCCATGAAGATCTGCCGAAAAAAACATGATATCCTTGGCGGGATAAAAGCAAATCTCCCGGTCGTACAGCTTGTAGTCCTCGTATATCTCCTTCGCCTTTAGCTCATGATAGGTGACAATCACCCGTATCCTTGCTCCTAACTCCTCTCCTATCCCATAGATAAGATGACACTTTTGGGAATCAATGCAGCCAGTAGCGAGGATCGGCGTGTCCCCGCGCTTTAGACAAGAAACAATCCCGCTGTATTCGTTTAGTTCCTGTAAAGGCGCCGTAAAGGTCTGCATCCGTTTCCCTCCTTTAATTGATTTTATTCATAGCGGACGCCGTTCCTTCCGTAAGGATATAGCAGACCGCCTCTGCCGCCCGGGCAAGTGCGTCTCTCATCACCGGCTCGGTATCCGCTGGGAATCTCGAAAGGACATAATCTGCCAAATCCCAGCCTTCTGGCTTCTCTCCTACCCCGATTTTAATCCTCGGAAAAACCTGCGTCCCTATCTGTTCTATGATGTTTTTGATTCCGTTATGCCCTCCGGCGCTCCCCTTCGCACGAACGCGAAGCTTCCCTGGTTCCAGACTTACATCGTCATATATAACGATTAGTTCCTCCTCCGGATCGATTTTATAATAATCCGCCAATGCGCGGATACTCATTCCACTTAAATTCATAAAGGTCTGCGGCTGCACCAGCAGCACTTTCTGTCCCTCTATCTGACCGCTGCCGCAAAGCGCCTTCTGCTCCGTCCTGCTAAGGCGGATACCATAACGATCCGACAGATGTGTAACTGCGTCAAATCCGATGTTATGCCTCGTACCGGCATAACGCGTCCCTGGGTTCCCCAGTCCTGCAATGATATACATAATTCCTCACATTCCACAAGTCAAGGAAAGAGGGCATCCTCTGACACCCTCTTTTCTCCGGCTTGTACGATATTTCTTATCCCACGGCCTCCCGCAAAAATTCATCATCATTCTCGCTCTCAAGTACCGCGGTCTCATAACGCTCCAGAACGATTTTCTGAATCTTCTCACGGGTGTCGGAATTTATCGGGTGAGCAATGTCCCGATATTCACCGTCTCCCGCCTTCCTGCTCGGCATAGCGATGAAGAGCCCTTTGTCGCCCTCGATTACCTTGATATCATGAACGACGAATTCATTATCAATGGTAATAGATACAACAGCCTTCATTTTGCTCTCCTTTGCCACCTTTCGTACTCTGACGTCTGTGATATTCATGCTGCGACCCCCTTTAAGTAGGTAATAAAATGTTGTATCAGCGGTGCAACGCCCCAAATGCTGCCCGCTTGTCCTTATTATAACACACCTTCTGGAAAAAAGAAATAGAAATTTATATTTAAATATGTTATAATTATAATTAAATTTTTAACGCAGAATAGGATGTGTAAGCTATGAACTATCAAATTGATTTTCTCAAACCGATTTCCGTCCATTTTATCGGAATCGGCGGCGTCAGCATGAGCGGTCTGGCAAAACTTCTTCTGACCAGAGGATTTACCGTCTCCGGCTCGGACAGCAAAGAAAGTGATTTTACCCGTCACTTAGAGGAACTTGGCATCCGTGTTATGTATGGTCAGCGTGCCGAAAACATTACCGAGGGAATTGACCTTATTGTCTATACGGCTGCAATCCATCCGGACAATCCGGAATTTGCCGCCGCCAAAGCCACCGGAATTCCTCTGATGGATCGCGCCACCCTTTTAGGGCAGATTATGGGACACTATTCCAATGCCGTCGCCGTCGCCGGCACGCATGGCAAAACCACCACGACCGCCATGCTCTCCTGTATCTACTTAAAAGCAGACCTCGATCCGACGATTACCTTAGGCGGTGTTCTTCCGGAAATAGAAAGCAATCTTCGGATCGGCTCCTCCGAACACTTTATCATGGAAGCCTGCGAATACACCAACAGCTTCCATCACTTCCAGCCGACCACCGCTCTGGTTTTAAACGTGGAAGCCGACCATTTGGATTTCTTTTCCGGAATCGAACAAATCAGGACATCCTTTACCACCTTTTTAAAGCTGCTGCCAAAGGATGGTCTTTTAGTCATCAACGGAGAAATCCCGGACTATCAGAGGCTTTACTCCGGGCTTCCTCTCCGAACTGTCACCTATGGTCTTTGCGGGGGTTCATTTGACTATATGGCAGAAGATATCCGTTTTGACGAGGCAGGACGGGGCAGCTATACGCTTTTGATCCGTGGTATTCCTGCCGGACGGATAGAACTGGGCGTTATCGGTCTGCACAATATCTCCAATTCTCTGGCAGCGATAGCCGCCGCCCTGGAATATAAACCAGCCGCAGATGCTGCCAATACAGACCTTATCGCCGCCGATACGAATGCCGCCACCCCTATCACCCTTTCGGAGATCGCTTCTGCCCTGAAATCCTTCCATGGTACCGATCGCCGTTTCCAAAAAAAAGGGGTCCGCAACGGTGTTACCGTAATCGACGACTATGCGCACCATCCGACCGAAGTTACGGCTACGCTCTCCTCTGCCAAACAGGCAGACTATCATCAGATCTGGTGTGTCTTTCAGCCTCATACGTATTCCCGCACCCGCCTTTTGCTCGACGACTTTGCCCAAGCGCTTTCCCATGCCGACAAAGTAGTCTTGACAGATATTTATGCAGCCAGAGAAGCCGATCCGGGAGATATCTCCTCTGCTGATCTGCTGGCAAAACTAAAAGAACGAAGCGTAGACGCTTACTATTTTAAAAAATTTTCCGAAATCGAAAATTTTTTAATACACAACTGTACCAACGGCGACCTGTTGATAACTATGGGGGCAGGAGACGTTGTAAATATTGGAGAAAATTTTCTACAGCAATAG
>CAJUFW010000020.1 GCA_910585655.1 uncultured Lachnospiraceae bacterium | reverse complement strand
AAAAAGATCGGAACCTACTCCGCTAAGACCAAAAAGATGTCTGTTCCAACCGGTTCTACCAAGGACTTTAACGTAACGATAAAAAAAGATAAGCTGAAAAACAAAAAAGCGGATCTGCGGAATGCAACCTATTCGTCAGAAGGCGATTACCAGTATACCGTATATTATTGATTCGCCTTTCAAGAGACGTAGCGTATAGCAAAGCGTTAGAAAACATAGAAAAAGGATACAAAGCAGAGACGGTTTTGTATCCTTTTTTAATATCAATCATAGGAAAGTTCTCGTAAAAAATCTCTTGACAACCTCTTCCACCTATGGTATCATTTCCTAGTGTGCCGCACTGTGAGGCTGAAGTTCTGTCTGGGGACAGGCAGGCGCCGAAGCGGGCGAGTAATGATAATAGGAGGTGCCATATGTACGCGATTATTGCAACAGGTGGTAAGCAGTATAAAGTAGCCGAAGGCGATATCATTAAAGTGGAGAAGCTTGGAAAGGCAGCCGGAGAGTCCGTTACCTTTGACCAGGTTCTCGTCGTAAATAACGGCAAGTTAGTTGTCGGTAATCCTACCGTAGCAAATGCTACCGTTTCTGCTACCGTTGTAGAAGAAGGTCGGAACCGGAAGGTTATTGTCTACAAGTATAAGAGAAAGACCGGATATCACAAGAAAAACGGTCACAGACAGGCTTATACAAAGCTGAAGGTTGACAAGATCAACGCTTAATTATGGTAAGGGTTACGATTTTAAAAAATAAACAGGGAGATTACACCGGCTTTATATCTTCCGGTCATGCCGGATATGCAGAGCATGGGAGCGACATTGTGTGCGCTGCCGTTTCGGTTTTGGTAATCAATACCCTGAATTCTATCAAGACCTTTACAAAAGACGTGCCAGCGGTACGGATGGAAGAAACAGAAGGGTTGATAGAGTGTCATTTTAAAGAAACCGTCAGTAAGGAAACCGTACTTTTACTTGATTCCATGGTCCTGGGACTTCAAGGTATCAAGGAAGAATACGGAAGGAAGTATATTAGATTGAGTTCATAGGAGGTGTAAGATCATGATGAGAATGAACCTTCAGTTTTTCGCTCATAAAAAGGGTGTTGGTTCTACCAAGAACGGTCGTGATTCCGAGTCAAAGCGGCTTGGCGCGAAGAGAGCAGACGGACAGTTCGTACTGGCTGGGAACATTCTTTACAGACAGCGCGGCACCAAGATTCATCCGGGGCATAACGTAGGCATCGGCGGAGACGATACTTTATATGCCAAGGTAAACGGTGTTGTTCGGTTTGAGAGAAAGGGCAGGGATAAGAAACAGGTTTCTGTTTATCCGGTAGCTGCTAACGAATAAGGTGAGAATACCCCAAATTTTTGCTGGAGGCAGGGATTTGGGGTTTTTTTCACGGTAAGCAAGAAAGATGGAGGAAAAAGCATGTTTGCAGACAGCGCAAAAATCTATATTCGTTCCGGAAAGGGCGGCGACGGGCATGTAAGCTTTCGTAGGGAGCTGTTTGTAGCGGCAGGCGGACCGGACGGCGGCGACGGAGGACGGGGCGGCGATGTCATTTTCGAGGTAGACGAGGGACTCAATACCTTAAATGACTTCCGTCATATCCGAAAATACTGTGCCGGCGACGGAGAGCCAGGCGGGAAACGGCGCTGCCATGGAGCAGACGGCAAGGATATCATCATTAAAGTTCCGGAGGGGACAATTATCAAAGAAGCGGAGAGCGGCAAGGTTATTACCGATATGTCGCACGAAAACCGCAGAGAGGTTATTTTACGCGGCGGGCGGGGCGGTAAGGGAAATATGAACTATGCCACTGCCACCATGCAGGTGCCGAAATATGCCCAGCCTGGGCAGCGCGCCAAAGAATTGTCTGTAATTTTGGAATTAAAGGTGATTGCTGATGTCGGTCTGGTCGGATTTCCGAACGTCGGAAAATCGACCTTTCTTTCCAGAGTTACCAATGCCCGTCCAAAGATTGCCAATTATCATTTTACAACGCTTTCTCCTAATCTGGGAGTAGTGGATTTAGGAGACGGAGAGGGCTTTGTCATTGCAGACATTCCGGGGTTAATCGAAGGAGCTTCCTCCGGGATTGGGTTGGGGCATGAATTTTTAAAGCATATTGAGCGGACAAAGCTAATCATTCATATGGTAGACGCTGCGTCTACCGAGGGACGCGACCCTATCATAGATATTCATACCATCCATACGGAGCTGGCTGCCTACAGTGAGGATTTGGCAAAGCTGCCGCAGGTGATCGCTGCCAATAAAACAGACGTTTTTTATGGGACGGAGGAAGAAACGGTTCTTACTCTGATGAAAGAAGAGTTTGAACCAAAAGGAATTCCGGTATTCCCGATTTCTGCCGTCAGCGGAAAGGGAGTAAAAGAATTGCTGTTTTATGTCAACGAACGGTTAAAAGAGTTAGATACGACGCCGATTATATTTGAAAAGGAATTTTTCCCGGAAGAGACGCAAGAGCGTCAGGAACCGATTGTCGTTGAACGGGTGGAGGATGGTGTCTTTTCTGTAACAGGCGCCAGAGTAGAGCGGATGTTAGGCTATACGAACCTGGATTCGGAAAAGGGATTTGAATTTTTTCAGCGTTTTCTAAAGGATAATGGAATTTTAGATAAACTAGAAGAGCTTGGTGTAGAGGAAGGCGATACGGTTGTCCTTTATGATTTGAGCTTTGAGTATTACAAATAAACAGAAGGGAGCCGATATGACAAGTAAGCAAAGAGCCTTTTTAAAAGGGCTGGCAATGGAATTGACTCCGGTTTTACAGATAGGAAAAGGCGGATTGACGCCGGAAGTAACAGAGGCAGTACGAGAAGCCATGGAAAACCGGGAGCTGATAAAGCTGGGCGTCTTAAAAAACTGTTCCGACGATCCACGCGAAATCGGACAGATATTGTCGGAGCGGACACATTCCGAGCTGGTGCAGGTAATTGGTAAAAAAATCGTACTATATAAGGAAGCCAAGGAGCCGGAGAAGCGCAAAATTCTCCTTCCAAAATGAATACGAAAATAGAAAAAAAAAGAAAAATCGGGATTTTAGGCGGAACGTTTGATCCGGTGCATCGGGTGCATCTGGAGTTGGCAAAAAAAGCCCGGATGCAATACGACTTAACAGAAGTATGGCTAATGCCCTCCGGAGATCCGCCTCATAAAAGCGGCAGATCTATCACGCCAGGCTGGCAGAGATTAGAGCTGTTAAAACTGGCGCTGACAGGAGCAAAAGGTCTGGTTGCCTCTGACTATGAGCTAAGGCGGAGCGGAAAAATCTATACGGCGGAGACGCTGGAACGTCTGTCCGCAGAGATTCCCGACGTAGAGTGGTATTTTATTATGGGCGGGGATTCCCTGCTGTATTTAGACGAATGGTATCATCCGGAAAAGATTTTTCGTTATGCAGTGATTTTGGCAGCTGTCCGTAAAGAAGCTGATTCCCTGTCGGAACAGTTTTCTTTTGCGATATTAGAACAAAAACGACAACAGCTTTTATACCGCTTTCCGGAGGCAAAGATTTCTTTTCTCCAGACGACGGCGGACGACTTATCCTCTAGCCTTCTTCGCGCACTTTTAACGAAGTCCGAACGAAGCGTTCAGGAAGAGGCATTTTTAAAAAAATCTTTGCCGGAATGTGTATATTCTTATTTGTTGGAGCATGATTTATATAAACAAGGGTGATACGTATGAAGGAATGGATGGATCTGCAGCGGCAAATGCGGGAGCTGCTTCCCAAAAAGCGTTATGCCCATACGTTGGGAGTTGCTTATACCTCGGCTTGCCTTGCCATGCGGTATGGAGCCGATCCGGACAAAGCACAGACAGCAGGGCTTTTGCATGACTGCGCGAAATATCTGACCGAAAAGGAACTATTAAAAGAGGGAAAGCGCTTAGGTCTTACTGTTTCAGAGGCAGAACGAAAGGCACCGCAGCTTCTTCATGGAAAGGTAGGAGCCTGCTATGCCAGAGATCGATATGGAATTGAGGAAGAAGATATCTTATCAGCGATCCGTTATCATACGACCGGAAGACCGAACATGAGCCTTTTAGAACAGATCGTATTTGTAGCAGATTATATGGAACCCGGACGGAAGCCAATTCCGGGACTGGCAGAAATCCGCAGGGAGGCTTTTGTAGATTTGGATCGAACGACATTGCTGATTTTATCCAATACGCTGGCTTATTTAGAAGAAAGTACAGCGGATATTGACAGCAGAACCGTAGAAACACTGCATTATTATCAACAGAAGGGAGAAGAGTATGGAACAGTTAAAGGAAATGGTAAAATTGGCTTGTAAGGCTTTAGACAAGCACAAAGGCGAAGAAATCCGTGTGATAGATGTCGGCGGCGTAACTACGCTGGCAGATTATTTTATTATCGCCAACGGAACCAATACCTCCCAGGTACATGCTTTAGAAGATGCCGTACGGGAAGAGTTAGGAAAAAACGGCTATGAGCCAAAAAGAGTAGAAGGCTCCGGAACAGCAAGCTGGGTTTTAATGGATTACGGCGATGTTGTCGTGCATATCTTTTCTAAAGAAGACCGGCTCTTTTATGATCTGGAACGGATTTGGAGAGATGGAAAACAGGCTGAACTGGAAGAATTTTTGTCCTAGTCAACCTCTGCTTTGATAAGTTTTATAAACCAGGATAGCTATGGAAAAACGGACATAGCTATCCTGGTATTTCATTTAATGATAAAAGCGGAAGAGTCCAATCACTCTGCCAAGGATATCCAAATCGTCTACGATAATCGGCTCCATATAGTCGTTTTCCGGCTGCAGGCGGTAATGCCCGTCTTCTCTATAATAGGTCTTAACGGTAACGGAATCTCCGATCAGGGCAACGACAATCTCTCCGTTTTCTGCGGAAGAAGCCTGTTCCACCAGAATACGATCGCCGTTAAAAATACCTACGTTCATCATACTGTCTCCCTTGAGGTTGAGCATAAAAGTATCGCTGTTCGGCATATACTCGGCTGGAATCGGGAAATATTCCTGGATATTTTCCACGGCTAACAGCGGCTGCCCTGCCGCTACCGTACCTAACACCGGAACGCTGACCATATCGCGTCTGGTAATGTTGAATTCCTCGTCAATAATCTCGATCGCACGCGGCTTGGTAGGATCTCGGCGGATATAGCCGTTCTTTTCAAGGGTCTCTAAATGGGAGTGAACGGAAGAGGTGGACTTTAAACTCACTGCCTCACAAATCTCCCGTACTGCCGGTGGATAGCCCTTTGTCAAAATCTGTGCCTTGATATAATCAAGAATTTCCTGCTGCTTTTTTGTAATACGTCCGTATGCCATATTATAACCTCCATTTGATAAATTTTAGTTGCTTTGTTCCTTTTAGAAACGTTATTTTCTTTTCGTTACAGACAGTATAACACAATAAACAGAATTTGTCAAACCTATGTTCGATAAAAAGTATTGACAAAAGAAATATCGTCCTGTATAATTGTTTTTAAACAGATGTTCGGAAAGCTAGTTCGGAATTTTTGTTCGAGATTTTCGATATGGATGATAGGGGGATATTTTTATGAAAAACGAAAAGAGAGTTCAAAGAAGCGTAAGCAGACCTTGGTTTGCCCGGGTGGGAGAGTGCGTGGAGCTTGCTTATCTAAGTACGGTATCAAGGGTAGACAGAGCCTGTTTTTTAGCCGTTTCCAGAACAAAGAGAGCTTGGGAGAAACAGAGAGCCAGGAGAAGAGAGCAGTTTCTTAGATTTCGTTACAAAGCCAGGAGAAGCTGCCGAAAAGCATTCTTCCGACTTCGTATTTTTATCAGGACGCTGTTTTTTTCCAAAGCAGAATCCGCCAGAAGAATGGCAGTCCAAACGCTGGTCCTGGCTGCACTGTTTTTGCTTCTGACCGGATTGGTATTCGGTATCGCTCATACAGTATCCGCCAGAGAGCAGCGTTACACAAAGTATATTACCTGTATTACGATAGAGGATGGGGACAGCCTTTGGAGGATTGCAGAACGATATATGACAGACGGCTATTCCGATATCCCATCCTTTATCGAAGAGATCCGCTTCTGTAATAAGCTGTATGGAGATGAAATCCATGCAGGGGAAAAGCTGCTGGTTCCCTATTTTGTGCCGGTTCGCTAGTTTTGTGGAAGAGTAGGGGGCTCTTCGGACGCCTGTTTTTCGCGGAGCCGTACTACATTGGCAGCACTTCGGCGTCGATCTTCCTCAATGGCAGCATAATGTTTTCTGGTGGTGTTGACGTCCTTATGACCGAGGACGTCTGCTACTAGGTAGATATCGCCGGTTTCCCGGTAGAGACTGGTGCCATAGGTGCTTCTTAGCTTATGGGGGGTGATTTTTTTTAACTGCGTTACGGTTTTGGCATACTTTTTAACCAGGTTTTCTACGGAACGGACATGGATTCTTTTTTTCTGGAGAGACAGAAAAAGGGCGTTTTGATGCCCCTCACAGGCAGTTATCAGCTTCCGTTCCTTTAGATAGCTTTGCAGCGCCTCCCTGACTTCCTCTCCAAAATATATGATGGTTTCATAGCCGCCCTTCCGACGTATTTTGATGCCGTTGTTTTTAAAATCTACGTCGTTTATGTCAATTCCCACGCACTCCGATACCCGGATACCAGTCCCCAGCAAAAGAGTAAGGAGCGCGGTGTCTCGAAGAGCAGTCTTTTCATGGAAGCGCGTCTGCGTCTCTGTCAGCCCGTCGCCGGATTCCACACTGTCTAGCAGACTTGCCACCTCGTCGATATCCAGACGAACGATCTCTTTTTCATGCAGCTTTGGAATATCTACTAAAACTGCCGGATTTGTGGTAATACGTTCTTTTTTATAATAATAGTTATAAAAGCTTCGGAGCGTGATTAGCTTTCGCTTAATACCTGTCTCTGTATTGGTATATTCTCTTCCTTCTTTTTGATAATACTTTAGATACTGCATATATTCCTCTAAATCTACCGCTTTGATCTGATCTAAAAGCGTCACCGGAATATCCGGTATCTTTATCGCAGCCAATGCAGGATTATTTGCCTTTAAAAACTCAAAAAAAACGCTTAAATCACGGGCGTAGGCAATCCGTGTCCGGGAGGAGGTCGTCGGTTCTATTCCACGAAAAAAATCACTGCAAAAAGAAGGAAGCTGTTTTTGCAGTTCCCGTAGCTTTAGTTCGTTTTTAACCGTTATCTGATCATGATAATTCTTTTCCGCCATGATGTTCCTCCTTTTTTCCTCGGACATGTGGATACCGCTTTGGCCAGCCTTGCAGATGCCCGTTTAAAATAGCAGTAAACATCCGCTCCCTGGCTCCCGGATGATCGTGGTTAAGAGACGATACCAGTTCCTTGGCATATTGGCGTTTGGTATAACCATCTGCCGGGCAGGGATTTTTGCAAACCGGAAGCTGATAGAGATTCCGAAATCCCTTTACCTGCGCCTCATCGACAAACATCAGCGGACGAATTACCGTCAAATCCATGCGATCCAGATAAGTAACAGGAGAGAAGGAGTGAAGCCTTCCTTCAAACAGCAAGGACATAAGAAGCGTCTCAATGATATCGTCTTTGTGATGAGCAAAGGCTATCTTATTGCATCCTAATTGTTTCGCCATTTCATTAAAAGACCCTTTCCGCATTTTCGCACAGAGTGAACAGGGATTTTCTTCCTTTCGTGTATCAAATACAATCTGTGCGATTTCTGTCCGGACTATCGTATGGCGTACCTGCAGAGTCTCGCAAAGCGCCGTAATCGGAGAAAAGTCCAGTTGCGGAAAGCCTAAATGAACCGATAGCGCTTCGATTTGAAAAGAGTTCGGATAAAAGCGTCTCAATCCTGCCAGGGCATATAATAAGGTGAGGCTGTCCTTGCCTCCCGACACTCCGACGGCAATCCGATCGCCGTCCGCAATCATCTGATATTCGTCAATCGCCCTTCTGGTCAGGCTGTAAAGCTGCTGTAATTTCATAATTTGCTCCATTCTATAAGGAAATCGTTGATTCATTCAGAAAGAGTGTAGCATATTTTGTAAAAAAAGAAAAGAAAAAACAAAAGAAAAAAAGTCATAATGGTGACACATTTTTGCCGTTTCTGCCATCTAAGATGAGAAGGAAAAAGAAAAAAAGGGAAAAAAGGAGAGGAGATTACTCTATGAAGAAACGTCAAAAATGGATATGGTTTTTGATTATGTGGAGCGTTTTCATTTTACTGCCTGCCGGAATGGTACAGGCTGCCGGACTGGCAATTCAGTATGATGGTAAAGCAATTTCTTATAAAGATACGCAAGTCAGCTATAAACTTGATGGAAATCGGATATCCTCTTTGTATCCGGGGATTATTATAGAAGGGGTGTCATTGGCGCCGTGTACGGATATTTTTATCAAGCCAAAGACAGGTATTACTTATAAATACAGTAAGGCAAAGGGATTGTTATATCTTTATCATGGAACAGACGAAATCCGTTTTACATTAGGCAGCAAAACGGCTAAGGTCAATGGAAAAAAAGTTACGTTGCCTGCCGCACCGCGTCTGATTACTCTGACGAATAAGGGTGTAGAAAAAGTTTATGTGCCTGCCCGTTTTGTGGCAGAGCAGTTTGGCTTTACTTATAGCTGGAATGAAAAAACAGGAGTCGCTTCCATGACAAGTCCTCCTTGGAAAATCCGTTATAACGGAAAGGATTATAACTATAACGGAAAAAAACTGCAGGTTCTTTCCGATGACAAAGCCTGTACTACCGAATCCTATCCGGGATTGGTTCTTAACGATACCATTATGGCGCCTGCTAAGCTGACCTTTGCAGGAAAGGCAGTCAACGGGACCTATAAATATGACAGTTCTACAAAACGTGTCACGATAAAAAAATACGGAAACACGATCGTTATGACTTTAAATAGCAAAACGGCAAAAGTCAACGGAAAAAAAGTCACGTTAAAAGAAGCGCCAAAAAGTATAAAGTTTTTGGAGACAGGCGTTACGATTATTTACGTTCCTTTACAGGCAGTTGCAGAGGCGCTCCAATATGAATATCTTCCTTTTTTATCGGATAATCAGGTTAAGCTAAAAGCGCCTTATGCCATTTATTATAACGGAGCATGGAGTTTTCCGGAAGTAAAGGGAAAAGTCATCTTTGATGAAAAGGAGATTGCCGTTTCACCGGTTTATAGCTATATTGAAAACAATACGGCTATGATTCGTACGAAGAAAGTATTCGCTACGACAATGGGCTGTTCTTATCAATACGATTCTGCCACAAAAACCTTGACGCTTGGAAAGGATGACAAAACAGTTACATTTACCATCAACAGTATGACCGCTACTGTCAACGGGAAAGAACAGACCCTGGACGTACCTGCCCGTTTGGTAAAAAACGGAACGGACGGCGTTTATTATACGATGGTTCCGGGACGTTTTACCGCCAACGCATTAGGCTTTGAGTATGAGTGGCTTTCTGAGAGCGGTACTTCTGTCATCACCACTCCAGAGCCGGAGGATGATGAAAATAAGCAGCCGGACGACGAGAAACCAGAAGATGATACAGAGCAATCCGATCCTCCTGCCAATCCGGATCCGGTCATTCCTGCCGATGCGTCGTTGTTTCAGTGGAAGGCAAACAGCGTCTTTACGGAATATCTGACCGAAGTGCAGAACCAGGCAGCTCATGCGACGGAAGTGACAGGACGTACTCAATCAGGAGGCAGTACGGCTTATTCCAGCTTGCTTTCGGTAGAACAGGGAAGTGAATTGTTATACGGAAGCTATGATACGTACTATCTGCAGTCTCCGGACGGATTTTTTGGAGTGACTGGGACGGTTTCCGGGAATGCTATCGAACTGACGCTTTCGGATACCATATCTACGAATCAGACGTATTCCTTTTCGGGAGGTCTGGTAACACAGGCTGTAGTAGAATTTCAGGAGGCTACGCTTTCTACCAAAGTAACTCTTTTTCTAGCGCAGCATGCTTCTTCTGAGTTTAAGCTGATGCTTTCCGGAGATAACAAGACTTTGACCGTAAAGATTTACCAAAATTGTTTGACTTCTATCACAGGAGAACGTCAGAGCGGAAATGATATTTTAACGATTTCCGGAACCGGCAAGGTTCAGGCGGAAATTTTATCCGACGACAGCGATGGTATGATTTTGCTTCAGCTTACGGGAATGTTGGATACTCTTTCTGATATGGACTGGACAGATGCCACCGGAACCGGTGTACTTTCCAATGTGGTACGGATTCCGGTCAATAATAACCAGATGCAACTTTTGATTCAAAGACGGAAAGAAAATGAATATTATTTAGTGGAAAACGGCAGCGATATCAAATTGATTGTGAAGGGAGACCGTGCCGATCTTGGCGCTTATTCCCTGAAAATTCCATATATGCCAGGTACCAAGCGGGATGCTATAACAGACTCGGATCACTATATGTCCAAGTATTTTACCATTACCCTGCCAGGCGATCAGCTTTCTTACTTAGACAGTACGCCGATTGTCCTTTCCGGTAATACGATATCCGAGGTGCAGAAAAAGTTAAATTCAGCCGGCAATACCGTGATTACTGTAAAAACCTCAAAAATTCAGGCTTATCGTCTGCATTATACTTCGGACGCGATTATGGTAGAGGTAGACGATGCGAAAAATTTATACGATAAAATCGTTGTACTGGACGCCGGGCATGGCGGAGACGATCCGGGAACCATTCATAATGGTGTGAAGGAAAAGGATTTAAGTCTGCAGATTTTATATACCAGACTAAAACAATACTTTGAAGATTCCGACGATATCAAGGTGTACTGGACCAGGACGGACGATACCTTTTTAGAGTTAAATGACCGGGCGGCATATGCCTCTAAAGTAGGAGCGGATCTGTTTATCAGCCTTCATATGGATTCGTTCTCTACGACAAAGCCAAACGGCATCAGTGTTTATCATTCCACACAAAATAAAAAGGTCAACTCCGGCGGACTGACGAGCGTAACACTCGCGCAGATTTTACAAAAAAATCTGGTGAACGGTCTGGGGGCGACAGACCGGAAGGTAAAAAATAACTCTTATGTAGTATGCAAATCCAATACAGTTCCGGCTGTTTTAATCGAACTGGGCTTTATGTCAAATCCGGATGAGTTTAAAAATCTGACCAGTAAGAGTTATCAGCAAAAAGCCGCAAAGATTTTATATGAATCGATTGTGGAAGTATTTGAAAAATATCCGACGAAGCGATAGGGAAGGAGTAAGTTATGCTACGAATCAAATGGGTATCAGCAATAGGAGTGTGCTTATTGGCTGTCGTTTTGACAAGCTTATTGCCGATACAGAAGGTTTTTGCAGCAAAGGACAGCAAAAAGCCAACGATTAAAGTCCGTATGGAAACAGAAGAGGTAACGGCTGACAGTGTGAAAATGACAGTAACGGCGACAGACAACGTAGGAGTAGTCGAATTCCGTTATGCGTCAGGAGCCAGGAACACCGCCTATTTCAGAGATCAGGGAAAGGGAAAGGTTGCTACCTTAAAAAACGATTCCCGTACTTTTAACATAAAGGAAAATAAAACATATACGTTTTATGCGGTCGATGCGGCGGGTAATACACGAATCAAGCAAGTGACGGTTTCCAATATAGACAAGGAAGCACCGGTTCTTTCGGTAAAAGCACCGGACATCGATGGTTATACCAACAGCAAACAATACTTTACCATTAAAGCTACCGATGATTTATCCGGGATTGCAGTTTTAAAATATGCGTACGGAGTCCGGGACGCCGCTTATTTTTCCAAAAAGGGAACAGAAATTTCTCTGTCAAAAAAAGGGAACGGCAAAGCGGTTATCAAGAAAAACAGTGATTTTACCTTTTATATTCGAGATAAAGTAGGGCATGAGACAACCTATGTTACTTCGGTTTCTTTTTTGGATTTGAAAGCGCCGACCTGTAAAGCTTCGTATTCGGTCAGCCGTCAAACCGCCTCCGTCAAGCTTTCCGTTAAGGATGATTTGTCCGGTGTGGCAAGGATTCAATATCAAGCCGGAAGCATCACCAGCGACGCGGGAAAAGACTGGAAGGAGGCGAAAGAGCTTTCAAACAGCCGTTTCCAGGTCAAAAAAGCAGGAGATTATACGATCCGTGTGACGGACGGGGCAGGAAATGTTACGCTGACTCCGCTAAACATACAAATCGAATTTCGTGCCGCCTGGATTACTTATATTGAATATGCGCCAAGCTTTAAATATACCAAATATACGTACAATACCTTTAAAAACAAGATTGATAAGATGTTTGATACTTGTGTAGAAGAGAACTTAAATGCTGTCGTAGTACAGGTACGTCCGTTTAGCGACGCCTTATATGAATCCGACTATTTTCCATGGTCTGGATATATCAGCGGTGAACAGGGAAAAGACCCTGGCTTTGATCCTATGGAATATATGATTGAAGCCGCTCATAAAAGAGGATTGGAATTCCATGCCTATCTCAATCCTTACCGGGTAGAAGCAAAGGCGAACTATAAGCTTTTATCGGATGACAATCCGGCAAAACGTTGGCTGGAAGATGATGACGATACGAATGACCGGAATGTATTGCTCTTTGGCGAACAATATTATTATAATCCGGCAGTCGAAGAAGTACGAAAACTGATTGTTGATGGGGTGCGGGAAATTGTAGAACGTTATGATGTAGACGGAATTCATTTCGATGACTATTTTTATCCGACGCTAGGCACCAAGTATAAATCAAACTTTGACTATCTGGAATATAAAGAATATGCTGCGGTTCAAAAAGCTTCCGGATTAAAGGCGGACAGCATTGACGTATGGCGTAGAAACAACGTCAGTACCTTGATATCCGAAGTATATGCAGCCGTAAAAAAAGCAGATTCTTCCGTTGTCTTTGGGATTAGCCCGGCAGGGAACTTAAATAATCTGCGTGCCAACGATCGGTATTACGTCGATATCGACCTTTGGCTCTCCGAACCTGGATACGTCGATTATATTTGCCCGCAGATTTATTGGGGATTCGAGCATGGTACCTGCCCGTTTGCAGAAACAACGGATAAATGGGCAGATTTGATTACTACGCCGGAGGTCAACCTTTATGTCGGTCTTGCCTTATATAAGGCTGGAACCAATGACACCTCGGAATGGAAGAGTAATGATGATATTATTGCAAGACAGGTAAAATATTTGCGAGACGGTGGCTTTGCCGACGGCTTCTTCCTCTATCGTTATGATTTCCTGACGACGGAACGCTCTAAAAAAGAGATGAAGAACCTGCGAAAACTATTGCAATAATGTAATAAAACGATTACAATAATTCCTGTAAAGCAAAACTGTTTTACAGGAATTTTGTTTTATAGTCTTCTTATTGATATTGTAGAAAATGGAGAAAATCAGATGGAAAGACGAGATAAAATCAATTACTACCTGGATTTGGCAGAGGTGGTATCAAAGCGCGCCACCTGTCTGAGAAAGCACTATGGCGCTGTTATTGTGGGGAATGATGAAGTGATTGCGACCGGCTATAACGGTGCGCCGAGAGGACGGAAAAACTGCACCGACGTCAAAAGCTGTATCCGGGAAAAATTGCAGATTCCAAGGGGAGAGCGTTATGAGCTGTGTCGAAGTGTACATGCTGAAGCAAATGCTATTATCAGCGCGTCGAGAGAACGGATGTTAGAAAGCGATTTGTATATGGTCTGTCTGGATGGAGCGAGCGGAGCGTACGTTTCTGGTACCAGTAGCTGCTCCATGTGCAAACGAATGATCATCAATGCAGGGATTAAGCGGCTGTATGTCCGGGATGACCATGAGCATTTCCGAGTGATTGAAGTAATGGACTGGATTGAAAAGGACGAGTCAATAGAGGGAAGCTTTGGATATTGATTCTTTGTAGAAAAGGAGAGGAAAAGATGGAATTATTAGAAGCGATTACAACAAGAGCAAGTATCCGAAAATACACCGATCAGCCTTTGACAGAGCAGGAGATAAACACCTTATTGCTGGCTGGCTTTTGCGCGCCGTCTGCCATGAACCGGAGACCGTGGCATTTTCTTGTTGTCCGTGACCGAACGTTGTTACAGCAAATAGGAGAGTCTAGTACCTATGGAAAAATGATTCCAAAAGCAGCCGCCTGTATCGTTGTCTGTGGAGACAAAGAGCGGACTACATTTCCGGAATTATTGACCGACGATTGTGCGGCGGCAATCCAAAATATCTTACTGGCAGCGCATGGAATCGGTTTAGGCGCCGTTTGGTGCGGATTGGTAAAGGGACAGGAATTTTATGAATCTGTCAAAGAACTATTCCAACTGCCGACGCAAATCGAGCCGGAAGGGTTGATAGCAATTGGGCATCCGGCAGAGACAAAAGGACATCCGGAGCGTTTTGAACCAGATAAGATTCATTATGATCGGTGGTAAAAACAGAAAAATCAAAAGATGTACAAATATACTTTAAAACCAAAAAAATAAAGTATATTTGTACATCATATATTTTTAATTATTATACTCAAGACATTATTTTACCGTTTCAATATGGTTTCTTCCATGAAGTACAATATATTTTCTCTGACAGCCGCCACAAGAAGTATATGACCGACTCGCTTGGCTGACGTCTACCCGATATTTTCCCTCTGACTGAGAGCCACAATAAGGACAGACCGCATAACGATATTCACCCATTTTTATGACCTCCTTTAAGAGAAATTATAAACTATCACGGGAAATCGTACAACCTAAATATACTTTTTATCAGCCATATCATAAAAAGTTGATAGAAAAGCAAAAGTGCTTTCTGCATAATGACGAAGACAGCCGTCGGAACTATACAGAACCGACGGCTGTCAAAAAAACACCTAACTATTCGTTAAACTTGTGTTTCGCGAATAGTTATGTCAATACCTCTACAAATTTTTGTGTACTCTTCTATTGGGTTGTTTTATAGAGGAAAGGATGGAACTACATCCATTAGATAAAAAAGAAATTTCAAAACAGGTTATAATTCTAACGCTGCCAGGCTCTTCTTCTCTTTGTCGTATAAGAAAACTTTTCGAGATAAAATTTCATCCTGCGCAAATGCTTTATTGACATTTTTTAAAGACTGTAAAATGGTACGCGGAGAAATGGCGTCGATATGATGTACCCGCGCTTCATGAATACTGGTAAATACTACATAGAAGCTATCGCCTATCAATTCCGAAATGCGTTCTAATACACCTGGATAAAACATGGCAATTGCTCCGTTTGTCTGTTTGGTTGTGGTAATGGTCGGAACCTGCATTTTTCCAATGTGCGTGATATCACTGTTAATCGCCATAAAAGCGCCCTTTGTATAGGATGGCTGATAACACTCCATCGGCGTCATATACATTCTAGGAGGGGCAATAATATTGGAATTGATCAGAGCGTCTTCCCAAACCTCTTCCAGATCCTTCCCCCACTTTTCAAAAATATGCTTCTGAACTTTTAAGGTTCCTAAACCCATTTCTTTGTTGTCATACATTACGGTATACAAAACTAAAGCAACATCATCATATTGCTTATAAATCATTTTTTTCAGTTCATAACGATTATCGGTATAATTGATCGGACGAATGATCAACTTTTCTTTTGCTACCTCGTAATTTTCTAATTTAGCCAATACCTCCTCGATGTTGGTATTGTGTATTGTTTGAATCGCGTCATCTACAATAGACCATACCCGATCCCAGCCACTTTTTTTATATTCCTCAAAAAGCTGCAACGTAGAAAACCGGCAGAACGCCTCTTTTATATCGGCATATAAAATCACATAGTCCCCAATCAAAGAATCGGATTCCTTGTGGTGGTATTTTAAATTGGTATTTCGGATCATTTCTAACTGATCCGGGTCTTTGGAAGTAAATCCATCCGCATAAAATTGATAATGCTCTTCTTTAATGTTCCAGGAAGTATTTTGCAGCACACCGCGTTTCAGCTCAGAGCAAAAATCTTTGTATTCCATAACAGACTTCTCCTTTGCTTTTGATATAACGTTTCAGGCTTTGTTTACATAAGAAATTCCATATAATGGTAAACCTGACTTTCAATCCCATAGGAATGCGCATAGCTTTGCAGCAGACGTAAGTCCTTTGGAACTGTATGTTTCTCAGGGTGAAAATAATTTTGTACCGCCTGGATATAAGTTTCTGCCGATATTTGACGGCGATGCTTGATGATATCGCAAATACAACGCTCCCTGTTATAAAGCAAAATCGGATTTCCTTCTGGAGATACCCCTTCCGACAAACCCAGCTCTAAATTCTTCGGTTGTACATAATGCGCCACCAAATTCGGGCAAAGCTTCTTTAATCCTGAGATATTTAAGCCCTGCGGTACGGTTATCGAAATGTGTGTTTTTACTTCTTCTGTAATTAAATGATGAAAAGACAAGGCTGTCTCATAGGAAAAGATTGCCTTGGTACAAGCATGCTGAAGCACAAAATAAATATCGGGTTCTACCTCAGGAAGACGATAAATTCCCCAGGCTTCCCGGACTAACTGCCCCTCTTCTACCAACTGCCCTAACAGCTCGCGTCGCAAACCTCTTGCCGAAAGCTCCTTTGTGGTAATACGTCCCTTGTTCTTTTTGGCTAACGCTAAGACAATATTACTATTTTTGCTCATTTACAATTTGCTCCAGTTCTGTAAGCTCTGTTTTTGTAAGCTCTTGATTTTTTAAATAGTCTACAAAAAAATTATGCAACGAACCGTTAAACAACTGGTTTAATAAATAGCGGGTCTCAATGTTTTGTACGGAACGCTTGGAAATAGCGGCTTTACAGATAAAGCCCGGTTCCTCTCTTTTAACCGCACCCTTGTCAATTAGGCGTTTGATAACCGTGTAAGTGGTATTCTTTTCCCAGCCGATGTATTCTTTGATAATTTTTGCAATATCTCTGGCTGCCAGAGCCTTATTTGACCATAAGAGTTCCATCACGTTTAATTCGCCCTCATGCAGTCTGATCTCCCCCATATCATCCTCCGCCTACTTTAATTCTTCCGAATATTGCCGCAATTCTAATTGTATGATAGGAAAAGCCAAAAGTCAATATCTATTTTATACAAAAAAACAGTTATTAACCCGGAATTGTAGCCGCTCCCAGCTTTTTTAAAAGAGCGGTAAAATACTCTGGAAACGGAGCATGAAATTCCATATAGCGACCGGTAGAGGGATGAATAAAGCCAAGCACTTCCGCGTGAAGTGCCTGCCCTTCCAGATGAAACGGATTTTTGGCAGAACCGTAAACCGGATCCCCTAGCAGCGGATGGTGAATACTTGCCATATGAACACGAATCTGATGCGTCCGTCCGGTTTCAAGCGAACAGATAATATGTGCATATTTTCCCTGAAGATTTTCCACCAGCCGATAATGTGTTACCGCTTCTTTGCCGTTTTTGTAGTTGACTGCCATTTTTTTACGGTCGCTTAGATGTCTGCCAATCGGAGCATTGACACTCCCCTCTTCTTCCGAAAAAGGCTGCCAGGTCAACGCATGGTAACGTCTGATAATACTGTGACTTTTTAGCTGTGCGGCAATATGCTGGTGCGCGTAGTCGTTTTTACAGACGATGATCACTCCGGTCGTATCGCGGTCGATTCGATGCACGATTCCGGGTCTTGCCACTCCGCCGATACCGCTTAACTCCTCCGGGCAATGATAAAGCAGCGCATTGACAATCGTTCCTGTCATATGCCCCGCCGCAGGGTGTACTACCATATTTTTTCCCTTATTGATCAAGATAACATCTTTGTCTTCATATAAGATATCCAAAGGAATGTCTTCCGGAACCACCTCTAAAGGCTCCGGTTCCGGCAGGCTCCAGACGATACACGCTCCTGCCGTTAATTTCTGGCTGCTTTTTGCCGTTTGCCCGTCTACGGTTATCCTTTTTTCTGCCAGCAGCTTTTGCCAAAAAGAACGGGAAATCTCCGGCTGGTACGCCGATAACGCCTTGTCAATCCGAACTCCGGCATAAGCCTCCGGCACTACCCAAACAGTTTTTTCTTCGGCTAGTTCCTCTCTCATGACTTTTCCTCCTTTTTCATGAACCACTCCAAATCTTCTTCCTTATAATAAAAGAGAAAAAGAAGCAAAAGCAATCCAGCCGAAACGGTTACATAACAGTCTGCAACGTTAAAAATCGGGAAGTCAATCCATTCAAAATAAAGAAAATCAATAACATAATTATAGCCTTCTGTAAAATAAGTAAACACCCGGTCGATAAAGTTACCGATTGCCCCGGAGGACAAAAGCAATAAAGTAAAATATAACGGCTTTAGACGACGGCTTTTTGGCATCCGAATCAAAAGAAATAAAATGCCTCCTAAGATCAGTAAGGTACTGACAAAGAAAAACCAAAACTTCCCCTGTAAAATACCAAAGGCAGCGCCGGAATTTCCTCCCTCTAATAGTTGTAGGCGAAAGATACCAGGAAGAATAGAAATCCCCTCGTTTCCTTTTAAATAACGAACTGCCAAATACTTTGTGATCTGATCCAACGCCACCAACAGCACTACAAAAAGGCTGTCTCTCCAGATAGATTTTTTCATATCCGTTCCTTTCTCTGATTTTATCGCATTTAGCGTCGTACCACCTCACGGATGCCCTCTAACAGCTCCTCTTCTGTTATGGTATAGTCGATAACAGCCTGACCGACGGCTTCTAATAAGACAAAACGAATCTGCCCGGCATCCATTTTTTTATCCAGCTTCGTAGCCTGTAAAATATCCTGATCCGATAGCCCCTCTACGGCGGTAGGAAGCCCATACGCCTCCAAAAGCTCTTTCATCTGCAGGAATGTCTGACCGGAAACAGCCTTTCCTCTCCGCCTAGAAATATGAGCAGCCGCCAACATGCCAAGTGCTACGCATTCTCCATGTAAAAGCTGAAACTCCGTCAATTTTTCGATTGCATGACCTATCGTATGTCCGAAATTTAAAAGCGCGCGTTCTCCCTGTTCCTTTGGATCCCGCTCTACCACGGCTTGCTTTACGGAACAGGATTGATATAAAATTTCCTCCAGCACGGAAAACGCTTTTTGCCGCAGCTCCGTCCTATGCGCGTTTAACGCCAACAGCAGTCTCGTATCTTTTATATAGGCATGTTTGATGATTTCTCCCATACCGGACAGATATTCCCGTTCCGGCAGAGTAGCCAAAAGAGAAAAATTCATATAGACGGCAGACGGCTGGTGAAAAGCCCCTACCATATTTTTATAAGAACGAAAATCTACGCCTGTTTTTCCGCCGATACTCGAATCTGCCATAGCCAGCAAGGTAGTCGGTATCTGAACAAAGCGGATACCGCGCAGATAGGTAGCCGCCGCATATCCGGTCAAATCTCCTGTCACACCGCCGCCTGCCGCAATCAACACATCCTTCCGATCAAAGTTCTTTTCAATCAAATGCGTATACAGGCGTCCTACGGTATCGAGATTTTTCTGTTCCTCTCCTGCTTCAAATACAAAGGTAGTCAAAGAAGCGCCAAGAGGCGCCAGAACGCTTTCTAACTCCGCCTGATGAAACGTGGCAACATTTGAGTCCATAACCAGACAAAGCCTGCGCTTGCTTAATTCTAAAGGAGCCAAGTTCTCAGCCAGAGTGGAAAAATCCTGTTCCATCCGGATTTCATAAATCGGTTTTTCCTCACTGTGAAGAACAATGGTTTTACTCATTCCTCTTCCTCCCCTTCTTCCGAATAATATCCTTCCTCCATAGCCGCTTCCTCAGAATAGTTCTCTTCGCCATACTCCTCTGTCTGTGCTAAAAATGCGTCCAGATTTGCTACATGAATTTGAAAACTTTCGCTCGAAAGAATTTCTAACTGCGCGGCGGCAAGCTGCTTAAACTGTGCTTTATAAAGATCGTATTGTTGCACCAGGTTTATTGTCTTGCTATGCAGAGAATTCAGCTCCCTGCGTGCATCTGCCAAAATTAAATCAGCCCTGGCGTGTGCCTCCTGTTCAATCGCCTTGGCTTCTTTTTTAGCAGCCTCCTGCGTTTCGTCGGAAGTTCTCTGCGCCAGGACAAGCGCTTTTTGCAACGTCTTTTCGATAGACTTATAGTATTGGATGCCTTCGCTTAAAACGTTGATCTTATCGTTCAGTTCTACATTTTCTTTATAAATAGCCTCATAATTATCCAATATATCTTTTAAAAAGAGGTCTACGTCCTTTTTTTCGTATCCGATTCCGGATTTGAACACTTTCCTCTCAATTTCAATCGGTGTCAGCATAGTCCATCTCCTATATATATTTTAACAGGCGGATTTGAAGCCGCCCCTTTTTACTCTGTCCGGTTTCTCCTGCATATACAAATTTTCCATATCCACGGATGGATATCATCTCTCCCTCTTCCGGCGTATAGTGGGAACTGAAAACCTGACGGGCATTGACGTAGGTTCGTCCTCCTTCGATCAGTTCCTGCGAAAGCTTTCTTGACGTACGAAACGCAGCGCCGATAACGGCGTCCAAACGACAGGAGCTGACAGTAGCTCGAATCTCCTCCTGCTTTTGCTCCCCTAAGGCTTCCTCCGCCCCGACCAGTTCGCAACGGACGCTCTGCCGTCCTACTTGTTTTAATTCATCTAAAAGAAAGGAAGCAATATTACTTATACAGAAGAAATATGCTCCCTCGCTTTCCACTACTATAATATCTCCGATTTTGGACCGATCAATCCCCAGCCCAAGGACTGCTCCTAAATAATCCCTATGAGTTAAGGATTTAGAAGTAAATTTGGCGCCTGGCAGGATAATATGAATACAGGAAACCGGAAAAGAAGCCTCATCAGACCATTCCGGCAGGAAGCAGGCGACCTGCCGCTCCGAATGTTCCCGTCCCCCGTATAGTAAAAAAGAACCAGGCAGCTCCCTGGCATGCGTCTGCAGCAAGGATAGCTCGTCCAAATTTAAAAAGTCCGTATACGTATTATGATTTCTCTCACACGCTGTCCTGGACAAATCCTGAAAATGTCTGAGCAGCATTTGATTGTTCTTCTCTATGTTTTTTTCCATGTTGTCTTTTTATTCCTATTAGAAATCAAAATTCTTTATTTAAGGTTGGTACTTCAAACCCGTCCTCTTCTGTTGCTACGCCAAAACTGTCTCCGGATATATCAATCGAATCCGGTGAAAAGATAAAAATATACTTGGAAATCTGATGTAACTTACCGCTGATCGCATATACCGATCCCGATATGAAGTCCATAATGCGCTGTGCCTCTAACGGATCAAAGCCCTCTAAATTCACAACGACAGCACGTCCGGAAAGAAGCATGTCACAAATATCCTGGGAATCCTCAAAGGAATCCGGCTTCATGATGCAGACCTCCATCCCCTTTTGGGTAGTACGGATCGGCACCACTTTGTTGGATGTGGTTTTTTCCATACGCACACCTCTCTTTTCCCGTGGAAACTCCTCTGGCTCATCGCTTCCATATCTTCTGCTGGAAAAAGAAGCTCCCCCTAATGTACCCGTACGTTCGAGCCGTTCTTCTTGATCGAACCGCGTATTTCTTTCCTGTCGAATTTCACTGCTTTGCAGGCGTGCCTCTCGTTTTCTGACTTTTCTCTCCTGTTCCTCTTCATCCTCATCATAAAACTCATCGTATTCTTCTTCGTCTTCGCCTAATTTCAGATAACCCAAAAAGTCTTTGATTATGTTTGCCATAGTGACATCTCCCATCTCTGTAATTATGTAGTTTCCGGATACGTCCTGCTTCCAAAAATCCCGGTTCCTACACGGATACAGGTCGCGCCCTCTTCGATAGCAACCTCATAATCACCGGTCATTCCCATCGACAGCACACCCATATTACTATTATGGGGGGTTTTGGACACAATGTCAATAAGTAATTTACGCATTTTGCAAAAATATTTCCGATTTTCTTCTGGATCTTGTGTAAAAGGAGCAACCGTCATCAAGCCGCATAGCTGAATATGGGGAAACTTGTCGATTTCCATAGCCAGATGTACGGCTTCCTCCGGAGAAACACCGAACTTACTTTCTTCTCCGGCAATATTGATTTCCATTAAAATTCGCGTAGAACACTCCCTCTTGGCAGATTCCTGTTCAATGACTTTTGCCAAATGCAGCGAATCCACCGAATGGATTAGGGCGGTTTTCCCTATGATATATTTTACTTTATTGGATTGCAAATGCCCGATCATATGCCAATTAAGAGGAACCTTTCCCACAGAGATCGCCTCCTGCTTTTCCATCAGCTCCTGAACTCTGTTTTCCCCAAAGGTATGGATATCACAACGGATCGCCTCTTCGATTGCCTCTAGCGGCTTTGTCTTGCTGACAGCGATCAGAGTAACTTCCTCTCTTCGACGTCCTGCTCTCTCGCAAGCCTGGCAAATCCGACGCTCTACTTCAGCCAGATTTTGGCGGATACCCGTTTCCACTTTTGCTTGTTTCTCCTCTTCCATAAAATCTCCTTCATTTACCGCAAAATCGTCTGATTTTGCGCCATTTCTCCTTGTAAAATAATATGGTCGTATTCCGAAAGCCCATAAGACGTATTGTCCGCTACGATACAATATTCTTCATTTTCATATAAAATTTCAATCCGGCGGAACACGGCATAGCCCTTGTTGGCATTGTAAACTCCCTCAAGCGTTGCCGTTTCAGAAAGAACATAATTGTCCTCGGAATCGGTTTTTCGTATCCGATCTCCTGCCTGCAGCTCTTCATCCGCCGCAATATACGCACACTCCTCATCCTTGTAGTAAATATCCGTAGTAATATACTGATATTCTATTTCCCCTTTTTCAGTATAACGCTCTTTGACGAGTCCGTCGCTACTGCTGTCTCCGCCTTCTGTAAAAAACTCCAGCGGAACTTTAAAAAACTGCTTCTCTACGATTGCGCTTTGAGGAATTTTTAAACCAACCACACTGTTTAAAGAAATGCTGATATCCAAAAAACGCTGATTGGCATAACGAACCATATAACGCTGTAGCCTAAGCTCTGCAAAAAACTCGCCGTTTTTCTGGTAGACCGATACTGCCGCATTGGTCTTTACACCGTCCCGGCGGATAATAATATCTACATAATCCCGTTCTGATAACTTTTTATACTGCTCTTCGTCAATCGGCAGAATGATACTCCAGGACTCCGAAGGAAGTACCTTGCAGACCGCGCTTCCCTCTTCAATCAAAGAAGCGTTTCCTATCAGCGACTTTTGGTAGCCGGACGTTTCTGTATCAAAGTCGGCGTAGCTGATGGCTTCTTTGGTTTTTGTCTCGTAGCCATCCGTATAAAATGTAACGATTCCGCTTATACCGGCGCGGACTACATGAAAACCACTGTTGTCGCCATACGTTTCCAAAACATCCTTTAAACCAGAAAGCATAGAAGCGCTGGAAGTCTGTAAAATCTCTGCCAAAATAGACTCCCGCAGTGGATAAACTGCCTGAAAACGTACGTCTCCGTCTTTGCGGTAGCGAAGAAGAAGATCCTGGATCGCCGCTTCGGTTTCCGAAGGCTCCTTTGTATCCGTAACTCGTTCCGAATCCGCTAGCTGCGTATAGATATTGCCGGTTTCATCTAACGTATATACTACGTCCCGTTTTGCCGCCCTGCCGCCGTCGTTTAAATAAAAATTCACATAGCCGGAATGCTCTGCCAGCAAAACGTTCTCTTCCCGTAAAATCAATCCGGTGATCGTATTGTTGTCGGACATGGAATCGCTGATCACTTCATAAATCGAAATATGCCCTTTGTTGAGCGACAATAGGATCTGTGCCACAATATAAACAAAAATAAACAAAAAAATAATCATCCCTATATTGATCCGAATCGGTTTACGGTAACGTGCTATCTTCTTTTTCGTTCTTTTTTTGGCTGGCAAACAAATTCCTCCTATTTTTTATGAATAAATTAAAAAAATCCGCCCATACTACCAGATAGCAGGAAACAGCTTATTTCAGATTGGAGGGTTATGTATGAAGGTACTGGATTATATTGCTCTAGCTCTGGTAGTAATAGGAGCCGTCAACTGGGGACTGATTGGGTTTTTCCGATTTGACCTCGTTCGAGTGCTGTTCGGAGATATGTCCCTGCTCTCTAGAATTGTCTATGGTCTGGTCGGGATTGCCGGGCTGTATGCCCTGACTTACTTTGGACGGATCGGTCACAACGAAGCGTAACATAGGGAGGTTCAGAGAACTTTCCTATCACACCAGAAAGCCGACAGGTAGCAGCACTTCCACCTGTCGGCCTCTTTGGTACTTGGTACTATAATGCAACCATCACACATTCTGCCAGGGATTCCGGCAGTTCGTCCTTACTCATGGAAACACTTAACATAAAATCAACGTGGAAGGCTTCAGAAATGACTTTTAACTTCTGAACAACCGGTTCCATCATCTCCGGCGTAAGGCAGGCAACCTTGAGGAAGCTGTCTAAAAATACTACCTCCAGATCGTGATCCTGGGAGATAATCCCACACAAGAATCCAAGGAATTCGCTGGAATTTTCCACCATGAAATCCTTTACGTTGATAAGACGAATCTTGTTGTTCAGCTCATACATATGCTTGTTGCTCTTGTCCAGGTATACCACGCTTCCTTTGGACTCCGCTAACACTCCGTTCGCCTTGTCAAGCAGGATTTTTGTCTTACCCTTACCTTTTTCGCCTACAATAATATGTACCATAATGACCTCCTCCTTCTGCGTGCGCCTACACGACATCGTTTCTAAAAATTTTATAAATCTATTATAGCTCATTTTGTTAAAAAAAACAACCTACTTCTTTCATTTGTTTTTATTTCCATTGCCATCCAGGTTATTTACTGATTTTTCTGCCTTTTTTGCTGATAATTGCCGCAAAATAGCCTATTACAGACCATACCGTTTATGGCGCAGGCGGAAGGATAGCCTGAAAGAGAACGCCTAAATCTTCATATAGCGCCTGTGGATTCTCCGCTTTGAGAACGGCAAGAATATAGCCGTTTTTCTCCAGGTCTTCGCAATATACCATCAGACAGGAACCCGCCTGATTGGTCGTTCCGCTCTTTCCTCCCAATACGGAAAAAAAAGACGGCGTAGCAACTCCTCCGGTCAAATATTGATTGGTGGAAGTCACGGTTTTGGTCATAGCACTGCCGGCAGAATTTTGATAGTGCATCTCATATTGTTTATTTTGAACAATCGCACGGAAATCCTCATTTTCTAACAGCTCATGGAAAATCAAGTACATATCATATAAAGTCGTATAATGGTCGTCGGAATGAAGCCCATGGGAATTGGAAAAATGACTTTGGGTAGCGCCCAATTCTTTGGCAAGTTCGTTCATCTGCGCCACAAATTCCTCTTCTGTCCCGCAGACCGCCATCGCCAGTGCCTTGGCAGCGTCGTTGGCAGAAGGAATAAGAGCCGCATACAGAAGTTCATGAATGGTAATCACGTCTCCTGCCATCAATCCGCATTTTTTAGCATAAATGTCCGGCAGCTCGGTAGCTTCCGCCGGAATGGTATATTCTCGTTCCAGATTGTCTTCTAAAGCATAGACAGTATAGGCTGTCATCAGTTTGGTTAAGCTGGCTGGATACAGGCGCTCAAACACATGCTCTTGATAGAGCAGCGTATTATTGTCGTTTTGAACAGCTAATACAGCTCCGGCGTCCAGCTCTTCGGACAGGGTAAGGCTTCCGGTATCCTTTTCGGAAATCACGCAAAGGTCGTTGCCCATTAAAGGAAGGATATCTGGCGCAGCCGTCCCGGTCGGCTGGTAAAGTGTCGGGGTGAAGTTCGATTCATAGGGAAAAAACATCGGAGACGAGGAACCACAGCCCGACAGCAGGCAGATACTAAACAGCCCGATACAGCACCCTATTAGCTTTTTTCTCAAGTGTTTCATGAAGTCTCTCCTTACTTGCTATCGTAGGTCGGAAACCATAGCCGGGGTATTGCGAAATAACTCTCTCCAGTCCATATCCCCACGGTCTAAAGAACGAACCAGGAGTTCGGCAGTCGCTAAATTAGTCGCCAATGGAATATCGTGGGTGTCACATAGCTTTACGACGTTGTTGACATCCGGCTCATGGCGTTTCGGAAAATAAGGATCTCGCAAAAAGATCACCAAATCCAATTCGTTATGTTCAATCTGAGCCCCTAGCTGCTGTTCGCCTCCTAAATGCCCTGCCAGATGCTTGTGGATGTTTAGGTTTGTCACTTCTTCAATCAGTCTCCCCGTTGTCCCGGTGGCATATAGCTCATGTTTGACTAAAATGCCCCGGTATGCGATGCAGAAATTTTGCATCAATTTCTTTTTTGCATCATGTGCAATCAAACCTATCGTCATTGCACACTCACCCCCTTGAATTTGTTTTTTGTAAACCCACATTTAATACTAATCCAACTGCAATCATACTGCTTAACAAAGAACTTAGACCAAAGCTTAAAAAAGGAAGCGGAAGCCCGGTGTTCGGCAATAATGAAGTCGCCACACCGATATTGGCAAACACCTGGAACATCAGCATCGCAGATACCCCGTAACAGATCATCTGCCCGTTGTAGTCTGCCGCCTTTCTGGCGGCTCGGATACAACGTAAAATGACGATAGCGAATAATAAAATTACCACGCATCCGCCCAAAAAGCCAAATTCTTCTCCGATCACCGAAAAAATAAAATCGCTTTCATTGACCGGCAACGTACTGTAGCGGCGATAATCTGACGCATCGTTCATTAAAAGCTTACCGTACAGCTCTCCGGAAGCAATGGACTGCCTAGCCATATTTTGCTGATACATTCCGGTTCCGGCATGCTGATCCGGATTTAAAAAGCTGATTATCCGGTTCCTTTGGGTAACACTTAACAGCTTTTGAAAGGGCTGCTGAATATACCAAAACAACACGATTGCAGAAGGGATCCCCGCTGCCACGATTGGTATAATGATCTTCATGCTAAGACCTGCCATAAACATCATAACCACATAGATAAACATCATAACGAGGCTCGAAGATAAATCCGGCTGCATCATAATAAACAGGGTCGGAATCCCCATAAGAACGCCGGAAAGCAAAAATACATACCATTTGTCAAGCTTCTTCTGCACCTTTGTCAAAAAAGCAGCCATAACAAGAATCATAATGATTTTTACCAGTTCGGACGGCTGTATTTCCGTAATACCAACATTTAACCAACGATACGCAATCGTATCATGGTTGACGCCAAGCCCGGTAAAACGTACGGCAGCTAACATTCCGACCGCTACCATATAATACAGGATAACAAATTTACAGATAAAATGGTAATCTAATACAACCAGGAACACCACGACTGCCAGCCCCAGGAGGATTCCCGCCACCTGATGCCGGAACATCGACGCCCCGTCTGTCTTTTCAATACAGAAAGCCCCAATGCTGCACAAAAGCAGGACTGCAAGGAGCAGCACCCCATCAAAGCGCTTCCAGTCATACCGCTTCCAGTTAAACATATATTACGCCTCATCCTTACAAAATCAAAGTTTTTTCGTCTTTACTTCCCGGATCGGAATGTTGGCATAAAGGGCAGGAACTGTCCCGTTATTCCCTTCCGATTCGGTTTGCGTGATTTTGATATCCAGTCCGTCTACATCAATTTCGACATATTTGGAAATAACCTGGATAATATCGTTTTTCATCTGCTCCATAATCTCCGGCGAGCAGTTGGCGCGATCCGAAACAAGAACCAGCTTTAAACGATCCTTCGCTACGTTTCCGGAAGATTTTTTCCGGAAAAAATCCGATAAATTCATGTTGATACCCCCTGCCCGTATTGACGGTTAATTTTTCTTGAACAGGCTGCTCAGTCTCTGGAGCAATCCGCTTTTGCCTTCCAAATCCAGCAGAGGAACCTCTTCTCCTAAAATCCGATGACAGATATTCATAAAAGCCTTGCCTGCCATACAGTCGGAACCTACTAACGGCTCTCCCTGGTTTGTAGAAATAACGATTTGCTCATCATCCGGCACTACGCCGATCAAATCGACTGCCAAAATTTCCACTACATCATCGCTTGACATCATATCGCCGCGTTTTACCATATCCATACGAAGACGGTTGACTACCAAATGCGTCCGCTTCATTTCGTTTGCTTCCAGCAACCCAATGATCCGATCGGCGTCCCGGATAGCGGCTACCTCAGGAGTTGTCACCACTAACGCCCGGTCAGCGCCGGCAATTGCATTTTTAAAACCCTGCTCAATACCAGCCGGGCAGTCCAGCAATATGTAGTCAAACTCTCCTTTCAGATCGTCCGCCAGCATTTTCATCTGCTCCGGGGTAACAGCGTCCTTGTCTCTGGTTTGAGCGCTTGGCAGCAGATAGAGATTCGGATAACGCTTGTCCTTAATAAGAGCCTGCTTAATCCGGCAGTTCCCCTCTATGACATCTACCAGGTTATAGACGATACGATTTTCCAGACCCATTACGACATCCAAATTCCGCAGCCCGATATCCGTGTCAATCAAAACGACTTTTTTATCCAGCTTAGCAAGACCGGTTCCTACGTTAGCGGTCGTCGTCGTCTTGCCGACACCGCCCTTACCAGATGTTACTACAATTACTTCACCCATGTTTCTTCCTCCATTTATTTCATTTACTTGGGTTTTTTATAGTTATATATTATAATTATATGAAACGAAATACAAGTACATTTTTCAGATTTCTCAAAAAAATTTAGAAATTCAGGTTTCCAATTACGTTTTTGTCAATCGTTTCAATATAAATATTACCATTCTCGACAAAGGCAATCTGAGATTCCCAGTTCTTTGCCTGATCCGGCTCATCAGGCGCTCTGGCAATGATATCGCCGATCCGAATCTGCATCGGCTTCATCTGCAACGCCAGCACAAACGCATTTTCATTGCCGGAAGCCCCTGCCGCCGCCGTTCCCTTTAAAGCCCCGATTACAATGATATTTCCTTTGGAAACCACCTTGGCTCCCGGGTTGACGTCGCCCAAAATCACCACGCTTGTCTCAAATTCCAATACCTGACCGGAACGAAGATTTCCTTTATAAAACTGCCCGGTTCGAGAATCCAGCTCCATCAGCTTTTCAGAAAGCTTTCTGTGAAACTGTTCCTCCTTTACCGGATCTTTATCGACCAGACAGACTACATGCAGGCTGGAATTAAGGGCAATGATATCTAACAATTCTCTTTCCTCTTCTTCGGAAAACGTTCTTCCCTCAAAGCTCATCGCAATCGTAGCATCTCCGAGAAATTTGGCAGATTCCTGGAACTTTTGTGCCACCAGCTTTTTCAATTCCGAAAACTCCGGCTCCGGGCTCATGACCACTATAATGCCGAACTGGTTTGCTTTAATGACAACTGCTGACTGACTCATATCTGTCACTCCTGCTCCTTTCCTGTTTTGATTCGTATTTCCGTTTAATTTGTAACTCTGGTCGAGTACGACGCGTTATCGGCATCTACCTTGCTTTCCATCACTTCCTCCAAATCTCTCGAGCCATAATAATAGTGGTAGAAATCCGAAGCCGCTTTGGTAGCGTTGGTGGAAGTATACGCATAAGGAATTACAACGGTCAGCGTAATTTCCGGATCGTCATATGGGGCATAGGAGGTAAACAAGGCATGATTACCACGCTGTGTTACAATCTGAGCCGTTCCGGTTTTTCCGGCAACCGTTACCTTTAAATCCTCAAACAAATCCAGATAAGCGCTGTCCTCTCCGTTTAGCGCTAAGTACATTCCATCCTTAATTGCATCCCAAGTACTGTTTTGCAGAGAAACCTTTTGTGCTTTTTCGGTTTTGGCGACTGAAATGGTATTTTCTACCTCCTCGCCTTCTATGCTTACAATTCGATCGATTAAGGTCAGATACCGGCAGGTGCCTCCGTTTGCTACTGTTGAAATATAACGGGCAATCTGTGTCGGAGTAAAGGCATATCTTGCCTGTCCGATGGAAGAACGAATCGAGTCCGTATTGGAAATGTCCGGTTCATATTCGTACAGTTCAATTCCCGTAGTTTCGCCCTCCTTAAAGCCGAACATTGCAGCATATTGATTGAGCTTGGTCAGTCCCCTGCCGGAATTATAATTGCCCGCTCCGGTCAGACTAAGCCGGTATGCAGTTTCATAAAAATAACAGTTGCAGGAAACCTCAATCGCATGGCGGGTGTCCAAATCTCCGTGAGAACGCTTCGTCCAGATCGGAAGAGCACACGTCTGAACTC
>CAJUFW010000019.1 GCA_910585655.1 uncultured Lachnospiraceae bacterium | reverse complement strand
AACAGAAGAAAAATTTGTTTATAGATTATTTATAAAGCATGCGTTTACCGTGGACCTATGGCGTTTTTGGATTGACAGAAAATTGGAAGTAGAGTATACTAAAATAGCAATACCAGGTGGGCATGTCCCATCTGGTATACTTTGCTTTGAGAGGTTGATAAGAAAAAAGCATGAAAAACATGATCGTAAGACGTTATCAGATTCACTTAAAGAATCTTCCGCAGGCTTTTTGGGGCTATAAGCTGCTTTTTTTGACTGATTTACACGGCTGCGTCACTCCGCTTCTGCCGGAACGGATTGCGGCAGAACGACCGGACGCCATTTTAATTGGCGGGGATATGATGGTCGGCTTTCTGGAAAAAGAAAAGTTCGGAAAAACAAGACTGCCGGAAGCAGAAGCGTTCATTGCCGGGCTGGCAGGAAAATACCGGGTATTTTATGCCTATGGAAATCATGAAGGAAAAACATTGCCGGAAGCGATTGCCGCTTATCGAAGCAGATTAGAAGCCAGGGGTGTATGTTTTTTAGAAGATGCCAGCGCGGCGCTCGTACGGGACGGGCAGAAGCTGATGCTGCATGGTCTTTGTCTGGAACAAGTCTGGTATCCCAAAGGAAGGAGAGTGCAGTATCCGCTTTCCGAGATGGTAAGAAAGCTTTCTTGTTATCCGAAAGAGCGTCCGGATGGTCTTTGCCATATTTTGCTGGCGCACCATCCGAATTATTTTTCGACGTATGAAGCATGGGGAGCGGACTTGGTACTATCCGGGCATTTTCACGGCGGAGTGATGAGACTTCCTGGAATCGGCGGCGTGATCGGGCCGGATTATCTGCCGTTTCCCCCTTACTCCGGAGGGTTGTATCAGGGAAAGCAGGGAGCAAAGATGATCGTTTCCTGCGGGCTGGGCGTGCATACGCCGCGGGTGCGGATTTTTAATCCGCCGGAGCTGACCTGCGTGGAACTGGCGGTAGAAAGAAGGAGAGAGGCATATGGGAATTCCGGTAAAGCTGGAAGCGTTTGAGGGACCGCTTGATTTGCTGCTTCATCTGATAGAGAAAAACAAAATAGATATTTATGATATTCCGATTGCGGAAATTACCGATCAGTATCTGTCCTATGTACAGGCGATGAAGGAAACGGATCTGGATGTGATGAGTGAATTTCTGGTAATGGCAGCTACCTTGCTCCGTATCAAATCCAAGATGTTGCTTCCGGTGGAAGAATCGCTCCCAGAGGAGGAGCAGGATCCAAGATTAGAGTTGGTAGAGCGCTTATTGGAGTACAAGCTCTATCAGCATATGGCGTATGAGCTAAAGGATCTGCAGTTGGACGCGGACAGACAGCTTTACAAAGCGGCTACCATTCCGCCGGAGGTAGCCGCCTACAAGGAGGAAATTTCTTTAGAAGAATTGTTGGGGGATCTGACTTTAGCCAAGTTGCAGGGGATTTTCCGTTCGGTGATTCGCAGACAGGTGGACAAGGTGGATCCGATCCGCAGCAGCTTTGGAGAAATCCGTCAGGAGGAGGTCAACCTTGCGGATCAGATTCAGCGTTTAGAGGAATGGGGCAGGCAGCAGGGGCAATTTAGCTTTCGAGCAGTTTTAGGGCAGACTTTTAGTAAGCTGCATACGATTGTCACCTTTTTGGCGGTGTTAGAGCTAATCAAAATGGGGCGGGTACAGATCCGGCAGGAGGAATTGTTTGAGGATATCCAGATTATCTATCTGCCAGACGCCCAGTCTGCCGATCCAGGATATACCCTGACAGAATATTGATCGTTTGAGGAGGAGTCATATGGAGCTTGATCAGTTGGAAGCGCAGTTGGAAGCGATTTTGTTTACGATGGGAGAGGCAGTGGAACTAGAGCGGATGGCAGAGGCGCTCGGTCAGGAGAGCGAGGTAGTCAGGGAGAAATTGCATACGATGATGGAACAATACCGTCGGCAGGGCAGAGGCATCCAGATTATTGAGTTAGATGGTTCCTTTCAGATGTGTACTGCCGCCCCTATGTATGAAACACTGATAAAGATTGCTCATGTTCCGAAAAAGCAGGTATTGACGGAGGTGTTATTAGAAACGCTTTCGATTATCGCTTACAAGCAGCCGATTACCAGACAGGAAATTGAAGCCATCCGCGGGGTAAAGTGTGATCATGCAGTCAATAAGCTGATCGAGTACAACTTAGTCTGTGAGGTCGGAAGGCTGGAGGCACCGGGAAGACCGATCGTCTTTGGTACGACAGAGGAGTTTTTAAGAAGCTTTGGAGTACAGTCCTTAGAGGAGCTTCCTGCGCCGGAGCCGGAACAGGTGGCAGATTTTAAGCAGGAGGCAGAAAAAGAGGCGAGCCGGCAAATCCAATAAGAACCGGGAATGTATTGGGGCTGCTGCTGCATATAATGAAGAAAAAATAAAGCGAGGCTCGTATGAGGACGTTTCGTATACAAGCATTTTTGCCCAAAATAGGTCTGATAGCCGCCGGACTGGCGCTGCTTTTGCTTTTATATAGTATTCGTTCGGCAGAGATGCCGTGGAAAAAGACCGAAAGCAGCAAGCCCGTATCTGCCGGCGCTTTATCGGAGTTTGTACAGACAGCCGACAGTCAGACTACCGAGACAGCGGTTCTTTTGGCAAGTGAGCTTTACGCCGGGGCAGCGGTACTGATGGACGCCGAAACCGGACGGGTTTTATATGAAAAAAACGGAACGAAAGAGTTGGCAAATGCCAGCACAACCAAAATTTTAACCTGTATTTTAATTTTAGAGCAGTGTGACCTGGATGCGGTGGCAGAAGCTTCCGGAAAAGCAGCCGGTCAGCCTAAGGTGCATTTGGGGATGCGAAGCGGACAGAAATTTTATGTCAGGGATATGCTCTATGCCCTGATGCTAGAATCCTTTAACGATTGCGCCGTAGTATTAGCCGAATATGCTGCCGGATCGGTAGAGGAATTTGCCAAGGAAATGAACCGGAAGGCAGCCGAACTTGGCTGTGAAAATTCCCACTTTGTCACTCCAAACGGGCTTGACGGACAGGACGAGGGGGGAAACCACCATACGACAGCCAAAGATTTGGCAGCTATTATGCGTTATTGTATTACGGAATCTCCCAAACGAGAAGAGTTTTTGGAGATCACCAGAGCGAGTTCCTATTCTTTTCATGATGTAGAAGGAAAGCGAAGCTATCACTGCAATAACCACAATGCTTTGCTGACGATGATGGAAGGAGCGCTAAGCGGAAAAACAGGCTTTACCAATCAAGCCGGATACTGCTATGTGGGAGCTGCCAGTCGGGAAGAGACGACATTGATTGCTGCTGTTCTGGCTTGCGGCTGGCCTCCAAGTAAAAATTATAAATGGGTGGATACGACCAGACTGATGAATTATGGATTCTCACATTTTCGTCTGATCGACCCCTCCGACCAGCTTGTCGCCATTCCTGACTGCCGACTATCCGGCTATCAAACCGATCGGCTTCCTCTTGCGCAGGAGGGAGAATTATCCGTTATGGCAGCTCCGGAAGAACGGTTGTTTGCTGTCTGCAAGATACCGGATACTTTGGTTTCAAAGGGAGGAAACGACACAGTTTCTACTCAGGAATTTGGAAGCGTTGACTATTATGCAGGCGGAGAATGGATTGGCAGTCTGCCGGTAGAAGCGCAGGCACAGCCGCAGCCGCTTTGCTACAGAGATTACTTATCCGCGGTTTGGAGGCTGTTTTTAGGGCAATGAAAAAAGGTTGTTACCAAAAGCGTATATTCGCTGCCGGTAGCAACCTTTTTCCAGCTCCCTTTTAATAAGAAGGTTTGAGATTGACAAATAGCATTCTTTGATTTATAGTAAGGGGGTATTTTGTAAAATTTTCATAAACTGCAAGGAGGAGGATGGGATGTACCTGATTTTTCTGGCGCTATGGATTATCTTCAACGGGAAAGTTACGTTGGAGATCGTGCTGTTTGGTCTGGTGATTGCGGCGGCTCTGGATTTTTTTGTGATCAAATTTATGGATTACCGCCCGCAGACGACATTAAAGGCGATTCGGCTGCTGCCGCAGATGCTGTTGTATTTTCTGGTGCTGTTACGGGAGATTTTTAAGGCAAATATCCAGACTACAAAGCTGCTGTATTCGGCAAAATATGAAGTAGAGCCGCTTTTGGTGACGTTCCGACCGGGGCTGAAAACCGATACCGCGCGGGTGGTGCTGGCAAATTCGATTACCCTGACGCCGGGGACGATTACCGTTACTTTAGAAGGAGACGAATTTGTCGTTCATTGCCTGGATAAAGAGCTGGCGGATGGGATTGAAAATTCGGTGTTTGTCGCATTGCTGCGTAGGATGGAGGGAATGGTATGAGCGAAACTTTAGAGCAGGTATCCGGCTATTTTTTAATGGCGGTGATGACGGTTCTGATCGTGATGATCTTCCTGGCATTCATCAGGGCGATTCGGGGGCCGAAAATTACAGACCGGATCATTTCCGTCAATATGATCGGATCGATTACCATGATGGCGGTCGCTGTGCTGGCTGTGATTCAAAATGAAAGCTATCTGGTAGATATCTGCCTGATTTATGCGATGATCAGCTTTTTGGCAGTAATCGTTCTTTGTAAAATTTATATGGGTGTTTACGCAGAACGAAAAAAACAAGAGGAACAGAAAACCCGGTTGGATGATTTAGAAAAAGCCGGATCAGCACAAGAGAAGGAGGAAGGTTGAAATGTTAGAATGGATTCGTTTTATCATAGCAGCCCTTTGTATCTTAGCAGGGCTGTTTTTTGTGGGTACGGCTTTGTTCGGTGTAAACAGCCTGCATTTTATCCTTAATCGGATGCACGCGGCGGCGCTCTGCGATTCTCTTGGTATCCTGTTTGTGCTGCTAGGCTGTATTATTCTGATTGGATGGAAGATGGATTCCTTAAAGTATTTGCTGGTTATTTTGTTTTTCTGGTTTGCCGGTCCGGTATCCAGCCACTTGATTGCCCGGCTGGAGGTGACGACCGACGAGGATGTAAAAAAGGAATGTGAGGTGGAGAAGCGGTGAATAAAGAGCTGATGATGTTGCTGCTGCTGTTTTTGATTGTCTGCGCTGTTTCGGTATCCATTACCAAAAATCTGCTGACCTCCTTGATTATTTATATGGCGTTCAGCCTGGTAATGTCGATTATTTGGATTTGCTTACAGTCCCCGGATCTGGCGATTACCGAAGCCGCCGTAGGAGCGGGTGTGACCAGTATCCTGTTCTTCGTTACCCTAAAGAAAATCCACGCGATTGATGAATCGCGTGCGATTGACGAAGCGCATGAGATTGACGAAGCGCATGAAACCGACGAAGTGTATCGCGTGGGCAAAATAGAGGAGAATGAAAAATCATGAGTAAGCTTAGAAAGGATTATGAAACTACCCTTTGGTACCGCCTCCTTTGCTTTGTCAACGGAGAAGAAAAGCCTCAGGAGGAACAGGAGGAGCAGGTACGGGTAGAAGAGGACAAGACCATTGCCATCGTACCGGAGGATATTTGGGCTCCGGTAGAAGGGGAAAAACAAAAGCTTTATGATATGTACCGGCATTGGACGTTAGGAAGGGGAATGAAGCTGTTCCACAAGCTATACACCGTATTTGCCGTGTTTATCTGTGTAGTTATCATTGGAACTTTATTGTATACGGTTTCTTATCTGCCAAGTTTTGGGGACGCGCATAACCCGGACAACAACGAAGTAGCGGCGCGCTATATTGAAAAGGGTCTGCAGGAGACGGGCGCCGTCAATATCGTAACCGGTATGATTTTGGATTATCGTGCGTTTGATACGCTAGGAGAGTCTCATGTATTGTTTGTGGCTGCGGCTGCGGTGATGATTTTACTGCGCCTTGACAAGAGCGGAAAAGGGAATCAGACACAGGAAAAGGCGGAAGAAAACGACCGGATTTATGAGCCAAAAAACGACGCGATTTTACAAAAGGTAGCGAAAGTATTGGTTCCGCCGATTATTATTTTCGGGATTTATGTCATCTTAAACGGGCATCTTTCCCCAGGCGGCGGCTTTTCCGGCGGCGCTATCATCGGCGCCGGGCTGATTTTGTATTTGAATGCCTTTGGATTTGCCAAAACGGAACGCTTTTTTACGTATAAAACCTACAAACGGATTTCAATTGCGGCTCTGGGCTTTTATGCACTTTCTAAAAGCTATTCATTTTATACCGGAGCCAATCATCTGGAATCCTTTATTCCAAAGGGAACTCCAGGAGCGATTTTAAGTTCCGGATTGATTTTACCTTTAAATATTTGTGTCGGTATGGTAGTTGCCTGTACGATGTACGGCTTTTACGCTGTTTTCCGGAAGGGAGGAATGTAAGATGTTTACCGCGTTATGGAACAATGTGGAGGCAACCGTTGCCATCATCCTCTTTGGAATCGGCTTTACAAACCTGATGTTAAACCGAAATATGATCAAAAAGATCATTGGCTTTGATATCATGGATAGCGCCATTTATTTGTTTTTGGCAGCAAAGGGCTATATCAAGGGGAGACAGGCGCCAATCGTAGTCGATGGAATTCAGGAAGTAGAGGCGTACATCAATCCGGTTCCGGCTGGTCTGGTTCTGACGGGAATCGTAGTCTCGGTCAGCGTCAGCGCCTTGATGCTTGCTTTGACGATTCGTCTTTACCGTCGTTATCATACGTTAGACATTGACGAAATTACCTTGCTGTCACGGAAGGAGGAGAAGTAATGGAATTCGTGCAAAATCTTCCTTTTTTTGGAATTGTTCTTGCTTTGTTTTCCGGTGTTCTCTGTTCTATTCTCAAGCGGAAATTCGCCAGAGTCGTCTGTCTGGGACTGGTGACGGCAGAACTGGTTGCTTCTTTACTCGTATTGCTGTTTGTCCTGCGGACAGGGGAAAGCTACGTTTATATGATGGGGCATTTTCCGGCTCCTTGGGGCAATGAAATCCGGGTAGGTATTTTGGAGGCATTTACTGCTGTATTTTTCTGCGTGATTATGCTGCTGTCTATTTTAGGCGGTTTAAAGCATATCGAAGAGGATTTGGAGGAGTCGAAGGAAAACCTCTTTTATACGATGGTGTGCCTGCTGCTTAGCTCCTTGCTGGCGCTGATCTATACGAACGACCTTTTTACCGCCTATGTGTTTGTAGAAATCAATACGATTTCCGCCTGCGGGCTGATTGTAATCAGACAGACAGGACGAAGCCTGGTAGGCGGAGTAAAATATATGATTATGAGCCTGCTTGGTTCCGGTCTGTTTTTGATTGGGCTTTGTATGATCTATGATATTACCGGGCATCTGCTGATGTCCAACATCAAAGAATCGATCACAGAGCTGGCGGCGACCGGAGAATATGCGGAGCCGCTGACCATTATCATTGCTCTTGTATCGGTGGGATTGGCTATCAAAAGCGCTTTGTTCCCGTTTCATTCCTGGCTGCCGGATACGTATGGCTTTTCTACTCCGGCTTCGAGTGCGATTATGTCAAGTCTGGTTTCTAAGGGATATATCTTTCTTTTGATCAAGATCATTTACCGGGTCATTGGATTTGATGTAATCGTTTCTAACCGTATTACGAACGTGCTGTTTGTGTTTGGATTGGCAGGTATGATCATCGGTTCCTTAAACGCTCTAAAGGAACGGGATATCCGACGGATGGTAGCGTATTCTTCTGTAGCGCAGATCGGCTATATCTATATGGGAATCGGCTTAGGAACGGTATATGGGATGGCGGCGGCACTGTTTCATATCTATTCCCAGGCTTCTGGAAAGTCGCTGCTTTTTATCGCTCAGTCCGGTCTGACGGACGCCAATGGCGGGAAAAAGTCGCTTCTGGATATGAAGGGGGTCGGGTTCCGCAATAAAATTGCCGGGCTTGGGTTTGCGGTAGGCTCGCTTTCTATGGTCGGGATTCCGCTTTTTGCCGGTTTTATCAGCAAATATAATTTTGCTACCGCTTCGATGTATTCGCCTCATAAAATGCTGGCGACGTTACTGGTATTGGCGCTTAGTACGGTACTAAACGCCATGTATTTCCTGCGGACGGTGATCCGGATCTATACGCCGACCGGAGAGGCAGTCAAGCCTGCGGAATCTAAAACAGGTCCGTCCTTTGCCGCTGCCGTAGCGGTAATGGCATTGATCAACATAGCGATTGGGACATGTTCCGGTCCGATGATGGAGATGATCGAACGTGGGCTTCATATGTTTTCCTAACAGAGAGAGCTTGAAAGGAGCATAGTGATAAAGATGAATACAATATGGAACGTATGGATGTCTGCCCTCATTCTCCTGCCATTAGCAGGGGGAGTCGCATTTTTATTCCTGCCGTTTCTAAAACAGAAGCGGGTCGGCAATGTGTGGCTGTGCGCAGTCTTAGTGTTGGAAACCGTTTTGGCAGCAGGCTTTGTGTTCAAGCTGTCCCAGCAGTTTGAGCTAGGGACATCGCCTTCGTTTTTGCTGCTGCAGGTTTCAGACGACAGCAAATTATTAAAAAACGAAGTGAACGGGCTTTCTTTTACCTTAAAGGCAGACGGGTTGTCGAGGTTGTTTTTGCTGTTGTTTTCCGGAATGTGGCTGTGCGCGGGGCTGTATTCGTTAGAATATATGGAGCATGAAAAGCAGACGGCGCTGTTTTATGGGTTTTTCCTGATGACGCTTTCTTCTCTGATAGGAATTGCGCTTTCTGCCAATATGCTGACGCTCTACCTGTTTTATGAAGGGATGACTCTGCTTTCTCTGCCACTGGTGCTGCATAATCAGACGCCGGAAGCAAAAAAAGCAGGCTTAAAATACCTTTTTTATTCCGTAGCAGGTGCATTTTTAGCACTTGGCGGAATGATGTTAGTCTATTACGGCGGAGAGCTTAGCCTGGACTTTATCAATAAGGGAAGGTATTATGCCATAAGCTGTCCGGTAGGAGAGGATACCTCACTGGCGGTAGGAAGGCAGGGGGCTGCAATCCTTATCGGTAGTTTTCTGATGATCGTCGGCTTTGGCACAAAGGCCGGTATGTTTCCGATGCAGTCCTGGCTGCCGACCGCGCATCCGGTAGCGCCTGCCCCGGCGAGCGCCGTATTGTCGGGCGTCATCACTAAAACGGGCGTTCTTGCCGTGATCCGTCTGATTTATAATATCGTTGGAATAAGGATGATATTTGGAAGCTGGGTACAGTTTGCCTGGCTGGCGCTGGCGATGATAACGGTTTTTCTGGGGTCTATGTTGGCATACAAGGAACAGAACTTAAAAAAACGTCTTGCTTTTTCGACGGTCAGCCAGGTTTCGTATATTATGTTTGGTCTGGCGACACTGAACTGGTGGGGGGTTTTGGGCGCGTTGCTGCATGTGATATTCCATTCCATGGTAAAAAATACGTTGTTCTTTTCTGCCGGTTCGATCATTCACCATACCGGAAAAACAAAAGTAGAAGAGTTAACGGGAATCGGAAAGGAAATGCCGGTAACACTCTGGTGCTTTACTTTGGTAGGGATTACGCTGGTTGGGATTCCGCCGACTTCGGCGTTTATCAGCAAATGGTTTCTGGCAAAAGGGGCGTTGAACTATACAGGTAAATTTTCCTTGTTTCCGGCGATTTTTTCCTATGGAGGACCGATCGTGCTTTTGCTTTCTGCTTTACTGACTGCCGGGTATTTGGTAACGATTTCCATGCGCGGTTTTCTGCCGGGCGCAGAATTTGATTATGCGTCCGTAAAAAAGAGAGAAGCAGGCTGGCGGATGCTGGCGCCGATGCTGGTGCTGACGACGGGGGCGGTTTTGCTTGGAATCTATGTACAGCCGCTGCTTGGTTTTCTGGAACAGTTGATTTTAATGGAGCTGATATAACAGCGAAGTATCTTAGAGGGAAAGGAGTAACCGTATGAATGCGATTTTTTTGGTGTTTCCTGTTCTGCTGCCGATTCTGTTTGGTGCGGTGCTTCCGCTGTTCCATTTTCAGAAAAAGCAGCAAAGGGAACTGTATGTAATGGCAGTAGTGATACTCAATACGCTGCTGACCTATTACCTGATCTTCCGGATGCCGGCGGAAGCCGTTTTTACGGTATTTTATTTAACAAAGAGTCTGACGGTATCGTTTCGGATGGACGGGCTTTCCAGAGTGTTTGCCGGGCTGGTGGCAGGTCTGTGGCCGTTTGCCACGCTCTTTGCCTTTGAATATATGCGGCACGAAGGCCGGGAAAATTCGTTTTTTGCTTTTTATACGATGACGTTTGGTGTGACAATGGGGATTGCCTGTTCGGCAAACCTGATGACGATGTATCTGTTTTATGAGCTGTTGACCTTAATTACTTTGCCGCTTGTCATGCACTCTATGGATCACAAATCCATTCGCGCCGGAATCAAATATTTAAAGTATTCCATCGGCGGCGCCGCCTTTGCTTTTATGGGCTTTATTCTGTTAAATTACTATGCAGGAAGCAACCAGTTTGCAGAGGGTGGGATTTTACTGCCAAAGGGAATCAGCGCAGAGCAGACGCCGATTCTTTTGATGGCATATGTCATGATGTTTTTTGGGTTTGGCGTAAAAGCAGCCGTATTTCCGTTCCATGGCTGGCTGCCAAGCGCTTCTGTAGCGCCTACTCCGGTGACGGCTCTGCTGCACGCGGTAGCAGTCGTTAAATCAGGCGTATTTGCCATTATGCGCGTGACCTTTTATTCCTTTGGCTCGCGTTTTTTGATCGGTACGTGGGCGCAGTATATCCCGTTGGGCTTTGCGATTGCGACGATTGTATACGGCTCGGCAATGGCAGTGCGGGAACAGCATATCAAGCGGCGTCTGGCTTATTCGACGGTCAGTAACCTGTCCTATATTCTCTTTGGGGTAACGCTGATGACGCCTGCCGGGCTGGCAGCCGGGCTGCTGCATATGATCTTTCATGGTGTCATGAAGATTGCTTTGTTTTTCTGTGCAGGCGCGATCATGCACCAAACTAAGAGCGAATATATCTATGAGATAAACGGCTATGGAAAGCAGATGAAAAAGGTGTTTGCCGTCTTTTTAGTAGCGTCGCTTTCGCTGGTAGGCGTGCCGCCGCTGGCAGGATTTGCCAGCAAATGGTGGCTGGCGGCTGCCGGAGTGGCTGGCGGAATTTCCTATGCCAGCAGCCAGACCGGAAGAGTCTTGGCTTATCTGGGAGTAGGAGCGCTTTTGTTATCGGCGCTGCTGACGGCAATTTATCTGTTTACCATTTTGATTCGGGCATATTTCCCAAGTTTTGTGACGGCAGACGGGAAAGAGGAAAAAAGCGCCGGCAAAACGATTGTGTCGGATCCGAATTGGTATATGATCCTGCCGCTCGTCCTGTTTGCGGTGGCAGTCGTGGCATTTGGGCTTGGGCAGAAGGAGTTTTATGACTTATTCTGCCGGATTACACAAGGCTTATAAGCAGAAAGGAGAGTGTGTGGGATGAATGGATCGATATGGCTGCCTGTTCTGGTATTCCTGCCGATTGTCGGAGCCTTTGCCGTTTATCTGGCGGGACGGAAAAACAAGATGCTTCGGGATTATCTGGCGGATGCGGTAGTGATCGCGGAATGCCTCCTGGCGTTTGTCCTTTTTGTCTGTCTGCCAAAAGACGAAAGCCTAACGTTTGTACTGCCGGAATTCTGTGTGCGCGGCCTGTATTTAGAACTGGACGGTTTCCGTTCGCTGTATGTGTTAGTGGCTTCTTTTATGTGGATGATGACCACGATTTTTACCAGAGAATATATGGCGCATTACCGAAACCGGAACCGTTATTACCTGTTTACGTTGCTGACGCTTGGAGCAACGGTAGGGGTGTTTTTGTCCTCTGATTTATATACGACTTTTATCTTTTTTGAAATCATGTCCTTTACCTCTTATGTCTGGGTAGCACAGGAGGAAAACAAAGGTGCGCTTCGTGCTGCAGATACGTACCTGGCGGTAGCCGTGATCGGCGGGCTGGTGATGTTAATGGGCATTTTCCTTTTGGAACATCTGACAGGAACTTTGAATATGGCAGAGCTGTATACGCTGCTGTCTGGTGAAGAGCAGGCGATTTCTGCCGAAAACAGACCGATCTTGTATACTGCGGGTGCATGTATGCTGTTTGGCTTTGGCGCCAAGGCAGGTATGTTTCCGCTGCATATCTGGCTCCCGAAGGCGCATCCGGTGGCTCCGGCTCCGGCAAGTGCGCTGCTGTCGGGTATCCTGACCAAATCGGGCGTCTATGGGATCCTGGTGCTAAGTTGTGTAGTATTTTCTCATGACCCGGCATGGGGCTATGTGATTTTGCTGCTTGGCGTAATCACGATGTTTGGCGGAGCGCTCTTAGCGTTGTTTTCCCTTGATTTAAAGCGGACGCTGGCTTGCTCTTCGATGTCTCAGATCGGTTTTATTTTAGTAGGAGTCGGGATGTCCGGTCTGTTGGGTCATGAAGGCGCGCTGGCGCTGCGGGGAACGGTGCTGCATATGGTCAACCATTCTCTGATTAAGCTGGTGCTGTTTTTGGTAGCCGGAGTAGTGGTGATGAATCTGCACAAGCTGGATCTCAACGCGATTCGAGGTTTTGGCCGCAACAAACCGCTGTTGCAGTTTGCCTTTTTGATGGGGGCGCTCGGTATCGGTGGAATTCCGCTTTGGAATGGCTATATCAGTAAAACTCTGCTGCATGAGAGCATTGTCGAGTATACGGAGCTTTTGGCAGAAGGCGGGCATGGTCTTTCCGAGCTGGCATGTTCTCTGACTTCGGTTTCCTTTATGAAGGGAATTGAGTGGATCTTCCTTCTGACCGGAGGAATGACGGTCGCGTATATGCTAAAGCTCTATATTGCGCTGTTTGTAGAAAAGCAGGAATCGTCAGAGAAAACCGCTTTTAAAACGACAGGTCGATATATGGATCTGCAAAGCACGATCGCGATTGTCGTTCCGGCAGCCCTGCTTCCGATTATGGGATTACTGCCAAATGTGATCATGGATTCCCTGGCTGACCGTTCGGTAGGATTTTTGCACGGGGGAGCGACAGAACACGCCGTCTCTTATTTTTCCCTGACGAATTTAAAGGGCGGAGCAATCTCTATTGGAATCGGGATCGTTCTTTACCTGGTAGTAGTCCGGCTGCTGCTGATGGAAAAAAGAAAGGATGGCGTCCGGGTTTATGTAGACCGTTGGCCATCCTGGCTGGATTTGGAGAATGTCATTTATCGTCCGTTGCTGCTGCACTTTCTACCGTTTGTCTGTTCCCTTGTTTGCCGTATCCTGGAACGTCTGATGGACGGAACGTTGTGGCTGTTGCAGCGCTTTGTGTTCCATCCAATCCATCCGTTAAAACCGGTAGTGGGAACCAAGACAACGTATATTCTTGGCAGCATGGCGGACGCCATTGAAAATGCTCTTAACCGCAGTATTTTCCGCAAGCATCCAAAACGGATCGACTTTGTATACTGGCTGGCAGAGCGGGAACGCGACGTCAAGCAGCTCGACCGGATTATTTCCAGAAGTATTTCCTTTGGGCTGATGATGTTTGCCCTGGGGCTGTGTCTGACGATTGCCTATTTGCTGTTAGGGTAGCATATGATATTTGTGTATCGTTTTTACAATCGTTTCCAATAAGAGAGGGACGTCTACCGGCTTTGTCAGGTGGGCGTCCATTCCGCTTTCCAGGGATTTGTGGATATCGCTTTCGTAGGCATCAGCGGACAGCGCGATAATCGGAAGACGGGAGAGCGCCGGGTCGCCAAGGGCGCGGATCGCTCTTGTAGCTTCTCTGCCGTCCATAACCGGCATTTGGATATCCATTAAAATCAAAGCGTATTCTCCCGGTGAGGAACGGCGAATTTTATCAACGGCAATGCTGCCGTTTACCGCATGCTCTACAGAGAAGCCCAATCCTCGTAATATTTCCGTTTCAATTTCCGAGTTGATTTCATTGTCTTCAACTAAAAGAATTTTCTTATTCATCAGCCAAAAAATAACATCTTCGGAGTATCCGGAAAACGAATGAGGGTGATTTTGCACGCGAAAACGAAGCGTTACCGTAAAGGTACTGCCTACCCCTTCGGCGCTGCTCGCCTTAATCGTCCCGCCCATTCGATCGATGATATTTTTAGCGATGGTCAGCCCTAAGCCAGTACCATGAATCCCGCTTAGTGTCGTATTTTTCTCTCGCTCGAACGGTTCAAAAACATGGTCTAAAAACTCCTGGCTCATCCCAATCCCGGTATCTTTGATCGTAAAAGTATAGACTGCGGAGTCGTTCGGAAGACTGTCAGGCTCTGTAACCGACATCGCTACATGCCCGCCTTCGTGGGTATAGGTAATGGCGTTTTGCAGGATATAGGAAAGTGCCTGTTTGAGTTTTTCCGCATCACAATAAACGCTGCAATGCTGCAAGTTGGCTGTGTTCATAGAAAGCTGCACGTCTTTGTCCGTAGCCCTTGCCAACATAGTATCGTAGAGTTCCTGCATAATATCGCACAGATTGTATTCGGTTTCTTCTATTTTGGTATCGTTGGCTTCGCTCCAGGAGATTTCCAATACCTTTTCAATCAATTCCAATAACTGTCTGCTGGACACTTCGATTTTATGAAGATAGGAGAGGAGCGCGTCCTCGTCGTTCTGACAGGTTTTTGCCAAAGCCGTATAGCCCAGGATAGCGTTTAGCGGAGTCCGCATATCATGGGACATATTGGAAAGAAAGGTGTTTTTTGCCATAATGGCAAGATTGGCATGGCTGAGCGCTTCTTCTAAAAGCTGATTTTGCTCCATCTCACGCTGGACTTCCTCGTCTACCCGGCGGTAGCCCAATACGACCTGAGAAATATGTTCCTTGCTTCCGACATTGACAACTCGAAGCTGTAAGTATTGCAGACGCTTTTCATGGAAGATGCGATAATTGATGTAGTAGGTCTTGCGGTTTTTTAGTTTTTTACGGATATAATCCGGTGAAGTAGCGTGAAGCAAAGCCTCCCGATCCTCGGAATGAACCCACGTTTTTACATAGTCGGAGGTATACCAAAGAAAACTACGTTCCTGGAACTTTTCTCCAAACTGATGCTTGGTACGGCTGCTCAAACGATACGGCAGAATATTGTCGGTATCCAAATCGGCGTAGAGAATAGATTCATAATTGACGCTTAATCCTTCGATTACCTCTAAGCGGCGCAGATATTCCTGGTTAATCAGGCTTCGTTCCTGATCGTATTGTTCAATCAGGTTCTGGAACCGCTCTTCTTTTTGCGCCAGACGGTTCCTTTTTTCTGTGGCATCGCTGATAAAGACATAAAAAATATCTCCGGCGTCGCTGTGGATAAAATGCCCGTGATCCTCCACCCAGCCGATAGAGCCATCCCGGCGGATAATACGATACTCTACATAATCCAAATCGTATTGGCTTTCGGCTACCTGCTTGGCAATGCTGATCTCGACCGCCTTCAAATCATCCGGATGTACGATTCCCTGAAAGGAATTACCGGTCCAAGAGCGGAATTCAGCAAGGTCAGCGCACTGAAAAATCCGAAGCAGGGCAAGGTTGGCGTAAATAATTTCCTCCTTCCCGTCCGCATGGTAAATCAAAAAACCGCCTGGCATCTCGTCCATAAATTTGCGGATTTCCGCAGCCATTTGGAGCGCTTGCTCCTGGTTTTTTGTATGCAATGATGTAAAAATATGTTCCACCAGGTTATGGTTTAGTTCATGTTCCTGCATCCCGTTCTCCCCACTTCTATTTTTATTTCTTTTTTTAAATTTGATATTCTGACTGACGTTTTATTTTTTGACCTCTGGTACAAACGGACGGATATCCCCCGGAGTATCCAGACGGAAATAATATTGGTTTTTCGTTCCGAATTCCTGGAAAAATACCAAATCATCCAAGATATGGATATTACAATAATTCCCCTCCAGGATGGTAGTCGTTTCTAACGTATACAAATCCAGACATTCCAGACGGTTACGTTCACCGCTATCCACCTGGTAAATCAAATAATGTTCCGTCGGATCGACGTTATAAATCGAGCAATGCTCCTGTACGAGCAAAGTCGGATGGCTGCCGTAAGGATCGACACGGGCAATGCTGTAATCCTGGGAAAGAGAAATAAAATAAATAGAATCTCCCACCCGCGCCGGCTGGTAGCAGTTCCCTTGGTAAATCAGCGTTTCCGTACCAGGTCCTAAAATCGGCGATCCGGAACCGGAACGTGTTCCGGAAGGAACAGTCAGGGAATAGATATAATGGTTCCCGGACGTTCCGGCATAATAGAGCAATCCGCCCTGTACACAGGCAGGAAGAACCGAGCTGTTTAAAAGTAAAGTAGTTTCCGAGCAGTCTAACGGAGCATGGTAAAGCGTCAGATTCGGCTCGTCATAATGCTGATAATAAATATCATTTCCCTGCAGGGAGACAATGCCGACGGGCTTGTTGTAAATCATTCGCATTCCTGCGCCGTTTTTCCGGTCAATCCGAAACAGCCCGGAGCTGGTATAATCAAATACATCCCGTCCGCCGCCGTCTTTTAAGTAGTTGAGTCTGGCATAGACCAGGTAGTGACTGGTAGCGTTTAAGTAACCCGGCATATCTCTCGTAAGCTTTTTGTAACCGGAAAAATCGGTTTTCATGGAATAGAGAGCGCCGTCGTCCGCCAGATTGCTAAAATAAATCCGATCGTCATACAGGCAGAACGTCCCGCCGTTATAGAGGTTGCAGGCAGTGTTTCCGATTGCATCCGGATCGTTGGGGACGGTACGAGATAAAAGTTTAAAGGTAACTGCGATCACAGTAATTATCACAATTGCTATCAAGAAAGGAAGAAACCGTAGGAATCCGCCCTTTTTTTTCTTTGGTGTCTGTGTCTTTTGATTGGATGGCATAGCCAACTCCCCCTTTGTTGTAGTAAAATGCGCCGATACGCTAAACGATAACAACAGTATATCATTTTTTGAAAGGAATGTCTCGTATTTTTTCTAAATTTCTTTATCTTTTTCATAAGAGGGGAAAGAAGAAGTGTTTGCAGTTCGGGATATTATTGGGTATAATGGGAAAAGAGAAGATAAAATAAAAGGAGAGGAAGAAACATCATGGCAGTGGATTTGGCAGAGAGCAGAAAAAGATTAGATGATATTGATCGGCAGATCGCCGCATTGTTTGAGGAACGGATGCAGGTGACAGAGGACGTGGCAGCTTATAAACGAGAGACCGGCAAACCGGTACTCGATCGGCAGCGGGAGGAAGAAAAGCTGGCGGCAGTAGCCGAACTGGTAAAGGGTGACTTTAACAAAAAGGGAATCCGCGAGCTGTATACGCAGATTATGGCGATTGGAAGAAAATACCAATATACGATGCTGGCTGCCGGAGACAGGCAGCAGGGACAGGACGTAGGAGGATTTCCGGCAAAAAAGCTTTGCGATACGCTTCCTTCTAATGCAGAGACAAAAGCGGCTTTTTTCGGAGTACGGGGAACTTATACAGAACAGGCGATGGAAGAGTTTTTGGGGGCGCAGGTGACAGGGATTCCTTGTAGTACCTTTCGGGAGGTTATGCAGGCGGTAAAGGAAAAAAGAGCCGACTATGGGGTGCTGCCGATTGAAAACAGTTCCACCGGAAGTATTTCGGATATTTATGATTTGTTGATAGAATATGACAACTATATTGTCGGAGAACATGTAGTAAAAATTGACCATGTATTATTAGGAGTGCCAGGCGCTGCGCTTTCTGATGTGACGGACGTCTATTCCCACAGTCAGCCGCTGCTGCAATGCAGACCATATTTGAACGCGCATCCGGAGTGGAAGCTGCATGAGGAGGGAAGTACGGCAGGCTGTGCAAGAAAGGTAAAAGAAGAAGGAAAACCCTATCAGGCGGCTATCGCAAGCAAGCGTGCCGGGCAGTATTATGGGCTTACGGTACTGGCAGAGGAAATCAGCATGAGCGAAGAAAACTCTACCCGTTTTATCATTATCTGCGGGGAGCCGTGGTATACAAAGGAAGCAGGAAAAATCAGCATTTGCTTTGAGGTTCCTCATATCAGCGGATCGCTTTATCATATCTTGTCTCATTTTATTTTTAACGGATTGAATATGACCCATATCGAATCCCGCCCGATAGCAGGAAGAAACTGGGAATACCGCTTTTTCCTTGATTTTACCGGAAATTTAGAAGAAGCGGCGGTACAAAACGCTCTTGCCGGAATTCGAGAAGAGGCAAATACGCTGATGGTACTGGGAAATTATCAGGAGTCTCCTTTATAATAAAGAAAAACAGAAATGGGGATGAGAAATGAAGAGAGACATTTATAAGATCAAAAAACAATATTTTGAATTACTAAAGTCCTATGAAAAGCTGGCAGGAAATATTGAAGTTGCCTTAAAGGTATTGTTAGAGGAAGCCGGTATCGGCTATTTGGCAATCAACTGCCGGATTAAATCGTTTGATTCGTTTTTAAAAAAAATTGACCGGAAGCATTATGACAATCCGTTCGTACAGATCGAGGATATCTGCGGAATCCGTGTGATCTGCTATTACCGGAGCGATATGGAAAAAATCTGCGAAGTCATCAGCCGGGAATTTGAGGTGTTAGAAGGAGAGGATAAGGAAGAGCTGTTGGACGACAACCAGTTCGGCTATCGTTCGTTTCACTATATCGTCAAAATCAGAGAGGATTGGCTGGCGGCGCCTAATTATAAAGGACTGGGCAATTTAAAGGCGGAAATTCAGGTCCGAACGAATCTTATGCACACCTGGGCGGAGATTGAACACAAGTTAGAATACAAAAACGACGATGATATTCCGACCAAGTTTAAACGGAAGTTTTCCCGTATCAGCGCAAAGTTAGAAGAAGCGGACGAACAGTTTGAAGAGCTTAGGCGGGAGATTTTAGGATACCGTCAGGAGCTTCGTCAGAACGCGCTGCAGGATACGGAAGGGACGCCGGAGGAAAACCAGATCAATATGGATACGATGCAGGTATTTTTAGACGCCCATTTTCCGAACCATGAAAAAAGCGCCCGCTTAGCCAACGCTTTAGTAAAAGATTTAAAGCCGTTACATCTGACCATCCGGGATTTAAAGCGGTTTTATCAGGAAAAACATGAGATTTTAGAGCGGATTGAAGAGGAAATCGTAGAAAATGCAGAAGGAACAGACGGCGGATACCGATGGTATCAGGCGAGCAGTGCGATCACGCTGTTGGAGTTATGCTGTCCGGATTATGTCAGGCAGTACGGTGTCCGCAAGGGAATGGAAGAGGTTTTGAAAGGACTGATATAACAGATGGATTGGGAGGAACTTTCGTTTTTATTGCTTGCGGAGGCGGCTTTTTTTCTGGCTGTTTTTGTACAGATGGTGCTGCATGAGACAGGGCATTTGCTCGCAGGGCTTTTGTCCGGCTATCGTTTTGTTTCTTTTCGTATCGGCAGTCTGATCTTAGTCAAAGGAAAGAACGGCTTTTATCTGACTCGTTTTTCTCTGCCTGGCACGGGAGGGCAGTGTTTGCTGCGACCTCCGGCGTATGTGAAAAAAGAAATTGGATTTCCAGTATTTTGGTATAACCTGGGCGGCGTGATCGCCAATGTAGTAGTATCCGGGATTGGAATTGCCCTGTTATGTTCCAGTACCACGAAGTTTTTTTTCGTATTTGGTATCTGTCTGGCTGGATGCGGGTTTTTGTTGATTCTGACCAATGGGATTCCCTTAAAATTAGGAGGAATTTCTAACGACGGTTATAATGCGCTTTCTTTAAAAAAAGATCCGGAGGCGTTGTATGGCTTTTGGCTGCAGCTAGAAGTCAACGCCAGGCAGACCATGGGAGAGCGGCTGCGGGATATGCAGGAGGAATGGTTTTATCTGCCGGAGAGAGAGCGGCTTTCCAATCCTCTGACGGCAGCAACCGGAATGCTTTATTTTCAGTATTTGAGGGACTGCGGACGCTATGAAGAGTCTGCCGATGTAGCAGAGCAGCTTTTGGAAAAAGAGGCAGGCTTGCTTCCCATCTATCAAAACGAGCTGCTCTGCGAACAGCTTTTTGACGAGCTAATCGGAACCTGTCGTCCGGAACGAATCCGCGCGATGTGCAGCAAACCGCTGCAGGCTTACCGGAAGCAGACAAAGCGTTACCTTTCCAGGCTGCGCTTATCTTATGCGTATGATCTTCTCTATGAGAAAGACGAAAAAAAAGCGGAGCAGGATTTAGAGCAGTTTCAAAAACGAGCGGCTAAAAGCCCGGTGCCGGGAGAGGTGCCAGGAGAATGGGAAGCGATCCGGCGGGTAAAAGGAACCACTGTTTAAATGTTTTTAGAAAAAAGGCTTGACAAACCACAACGACTTCGTTATACTAGCAATGGCTGTCAAGGAATTTACTTGACAAAGAAAAACCATACAGCAGGGAGGATAGAGAGATGGAAAAACAACAATCCCCTGTAGAAAAGCGGGTGGAATTGTCCATGCTGTATGACTTTTATGGGGAATTACTCAAAGAAAACCAACGGCAGATTTTTGAGGATTATATACAAAACGATTACTCCTTAGCGGAGATTGCCGAGGAGCATGGCATCAGCCGTCAGGGGATCCACGACACGGTAAGACGTTGTATGCGGCAGTTAGAAGACTATGAGGAGCGGCTTCATCTGGCGGCGCGCTTTGCAGAAGCGAAAGAGATTCTAAAGCAGATCCGGGAGCTGACCGAGACGGACAGCCGCCAAGAAGCCGCCTTGCAGGAGATTCGCAGGCTTTCCGGGCATTTGCTTGAATTGTGGTAGGATAATGGAGAAATAGGGCAGCAGGGCAGATACGGAACTTAACATAGGAGGTTAGGAAGTGGCATTTGATAGTCTAGCGGAAAAGCTTCAAAATGTGTTTAAAAATCTACGCAGCAAGGGCAGACTGACGGAGGAGGATGTCAAGACCGCCTTAAAGGAAGTCAAAATCGCCCTCTTAGAAGCAGACGTTAATTTCAAAGTCGTCAAAAACTTTGTCAAAAGCGTTCAGGAACGGGCTGTCGGTCAGGATGTCATGAGCAGTCTGACGCCGGGGCAGATGGTGATTAAGATAGTAAATGAAGAATTGGTTTCTCTGATGGGGGATGAGACGAAAGAGCTGCGGCTAAAGTCCTCTGGGGAAATTACGGTTATTATGATGTGCGGTTTACAGGGCGCCGGAAAAACGACGACGACTGCAAAGCTTGCCGGGCAGTTTAAAGCAAAAGGCAGGAAGCCTTTGTTAGTAGCCTGCGATATTTACCGTCCGGCGGCGATTAAACAGCTCCAGGTAAACGGAGAAAAAGTAGGTGTACCGGTATTTTCCATGGGAGACGGGCATAAGCCGGCAAACATTGCAAAGGCAGCTATAGAACATGCGGTCAAAAACGGTATGAACCTGGTTTTCCTGGATACGGCAGGACGTCTTCATGTAGATGAGGATATGATGGCAGAGCTGGTAGAAATCAAAGAAACCGTAGAGATTTCCGAAACGGTACTGGTCGTCGATGCCATGACCGGACAGGACGCCGTGAACGTCGCCGAAACCTTTGAAGGGAAAATCGGTATCGACGGAGTGATTTTAACAAAGCTTGACGGTGATACGAGAGGCGGAGCAGCACTTTCTATCCGTGCCGTAACCGGAAAGCCGATTTTATACGTCGGAATGGGAGAAAAACTCTCGGATTTAGAACAGTTCTATCCGGATCGGATGGCGAACCGGATTTTGGGAATGGGAGATATCCTTACGCTGATCGATAAGGCACAGGCGGATATGGATGAGGAAAAAGCCCGCAATCTGGAAAAAAAGATAAAAAAAGCCGAATTTGACTTTAACGATATGCTAGACCAGTTTGACCAGCTCCAGAAAATGGGCGGGATTCAGGATGTTCTTGGTATGATGCCGGGCATGAGCGGTCAGTTAAAAAACGTAGAAGTAGACGAACGCGCTTTTGACAGTACAAAGGCGATCATTTATTCGATGACCAAAGAGGAGAGAGCCAATCCGGCTCTGTTAAATCCTTCCAGAAAAAGCCGGATTGCCAAAGGCGCCGGGGTAGATATGGCAGATGTCAACCGTTTGGTAAAGCAAATGGAACAGATGAAAAAGATGATGAAGCAGATGTCGGGGATGCTCTCCGGCAAAGGAAAACGGGGAAGATTTAAGTTGCCCTTTGGTCTATAGGTTGCTATGAAACAGACGCGCCTGCCCGGCAGGATTGCCCAGGTTGCCGTCTGCTAACACATAGAGATAAACGCAGAGGAGGTGAAATAAAATGGCAGTAAAGATCCGACTGAAAAGAATGGGACAAAAGAAGTCTCCTTTCTATAGAATCGTAGTAGCAGATTCCAGATCCCCAAGAGATGGAAGATTTATCGAGGAGATCGGAACGTATGATCCGAATCAGGAGCCAAGCGCTTTCAACATCGATGAAGAGGCTGCAAAGAAATGGCTGCAAAACGGCGCACAGCCGACAGAAACGGTAAACAAGTTGTTTAAGAACGCAGGTATCGTGAAATAAGACAGCCTTTCGGGGCTTTCACTCCCTGCATGGAGGTGTTAGGGTATGAAGGAATTAGTTCGCGTGATTGCGGCAGCGCTTGTGGATCATCCAGAAGAGGTAGTAGTAACGGAGCGGGAGGAAAACGGCGATATTATCGTCAACCTTCAGGTAGCCGCTGACGATATGGGTAAGGTCATCGGCAAACAGGGCAGGATTGCCAAGGCAATCCGTACGGTCGTGAAAGCTGCCGCTTCCAGGGATGAAAGAAGAGTCGTAGTAGAGATTATACAGTAAGGCAGCGCGGGGCAGACGATTGTCTGCCCTGTTTTCATATGAAAAGCCCTCCGGGCAGGAACGCACTGCGGCGGAGCGGTAACATGTCGCTAAAGCGACCCGCCGCAGGCGAAGAATCCTGCTTTGCAGGATTCTTATTTGAATATGATAGAAAAGAATGGAGTTAGAACATGGCAGATCAGAATGAGATGCTGCGGGTAGGGGTTATTTCCTCGACTCACGGAATAAAAGGGGAAGTGAAAGTATATCCGACAACGGACGATGCCAGCCGTTATAAACAGTTAAAGCGGGTATGGCTCGCTACGCCGGAAGGAGATCTGATAAAAGAACTGGAGTTAGAAGGAATCCGTTTTTTTAAGCAAATGGTAATTGTAAAATTTAAGGGCTATGACAATATCAATGACATCGAAAAATACCGAGGATATGATCTGCTGATAACAAGAGAGGAAGCCGTCCCACTGGCGGAAAATGAATATTTTATCTGTGATGTAGTCGGTTCTAAGGTAGTTACGGCAGAGGGCGTTACGATTGGCGTTGTAGAGGAAATTTTAACGACAGGAGCAAACGACGTCTACCAAATCCGGCTTTTAGAGGGAGTCAACGAGCTTCCTGCAGAACTCAGGGGCGGAAGGCGAATCGAAGCAGGAGAAGAGCTTTTGCTTCCGTCGATTCCGGAATGTATCCTGAAGGTAGATATCAAACAAAAGATTGTTACGGTAGCCGTCATGAAAGGAAGTCTGGGATAATATGGATTTTTATGTAATGACGCTGTTTCCGGAAATGATTACAAACGCGTTAAGTACCAGTATTACCGGCCGGGCGATGGAACATGGACTCATCCAGGTACACGCCGTCAACATCCGAGATTATACGACGGACAAGCATAAACGGGTAGACGACTATCCATATGGCGGCGGAGCGGGAATGGTGATGCAGGCACAGCCGATTTATGACTGTTACCAGGCTATTTGTAAGGAGCTTAGGGACAAGCAGAGTGTTCGTTCGACTGACAAGCCAAATAAAGCGACTCCCCGTGTGATTTACCTGACTCCTCAAGGAGAAGTTTTTCACCAGAAAATGGCAGAGGAGTTGGCACAGGAAGAAGACCTGATTTTTCTGTGCGGGCATTATGAAGGAATTGATGAAAGAGCGTTGGAGTTAATTGTTACCGATAACATCTCCATCGGGGACTATGTGCTGACCGGAGGAGAAATGCCGGCAATGATTATGATTGATGCGATTTCCCGTCTGGTGCCTGGCGTATTAAACAATAAGGAATCGGCGGAATTTGAATCTTTTCAGGATAATTTATTGGAATATCCGCAGTATACCAGACCGGAGGAATATCAGGGAAAGCGTGTGCCAGACGTGCTGTTATCTGGGCATCATGCAAAAATTGAGGCATGGAGAAGAGAGCAGTCTATTTTGCGGACACAGGAGCGCAGACCGGATTTACTGTCTAAGGCGGCGCTAAGCAAACAGGAAGAAGCATGGCTTGACGAGCAGAATAAAAATGGTATCATAGAAACAAGTATCATAGAAACAAACTAGAATAAGACGGGAGGGAAACAGAAACCCTATGAGTATTGTAGAAACGATTCTAAACGTGCCTCACGAGCATGAAGCCAATGTATTCGGGGCATATGACCGCTATGTAAAAACCCTGGAAAAAACTTTAAATGTCACATTGGTCGCCAGGGACGGCGGGATTAAAATGATTGGAGAAGAGGCGCAGGTAGACAAGGCAAGACGAGTGCTAGAGCAGTTGATAGAGCTTTCCGAACGGGGAAATGAAATCACTGAGCAGCAGGTCAACTATGCCCTATCACTAAGCTTTGACAACAAAGAAGAAGCGATCGTAGAGATGGACTCGGATCTGGTATGTCGGACGATTACCGGTAAGCCAATCAAACCAAAAACCATCGGACAGAAGGCATATGTCGATCAGATTCGGGAAAAAATGATAGTGTTTGGAGTAGGACCAGCCGGAACCGGTAAGACCTATTTGGCAATGGCGATGGCGATTCAGGCATTTAAAAATGACGAGGTAAGCCGGATTATCCTTACCAGACCGGCGATTGAGGCAGGAGAAAAGCTCGGCTTTCTACCAGGAGATCTGCAAAGCAAAGTAGATCCTTATCTGCGTCCGCTTTATGATGCCCTTCATCAAATCATGGGAGCGGAAAGCTTTTTGCGTAATTCGGAAAAGGGTCTGATTGAAGTAGCGCCTTTGGCTTATATGAGAGGACGTACTTTGGACAATGCCTTTATCATTTTAGACGAGGCGCAGAATACGACGCCAGCGCAGATGAAGATGTTTTTGACCCGTATTGGTTTTGGCTCCAAAGTAGTCATCACCGGAGATCAGACGCAAAAGGATTTGCCGGCTGGCACCAGCTCTGGCTTGGATCAGGCTTTAAAGGTTCTTTCTAAAGTAGAGGATATCGGTTTTTCGTATCTGACCAGCCAGGACGTCGTACGTCATCCGCTGGTACAAAAGATTGTACAGGCTTATGACGAGTTTGATGCCAGGATGGCAAGACGGGAGAGAGAGCGAGCTGTCAGCGCCAAACCGGACGGACAGGCGGCAAAACAGGAGCGTACTGCCCGTCCGCAGCAAATCGCGAGGACGGAACCTGCCAAGAGCGGAAAACGAGGCGGACGGATGATAGGGAAGCGGGAGCAGACCGCAAACAGGAGAAAAAAATGACAATTACGATCGAACAGGAAGCCGGAAAGGAGTTGGACTTTGATTATCAAACGCTGATCCGACAGGTAGTAGAACAAGCCTTGGAATATGAGGAGTGTCCTTATGAAGCAGAAGTGGCGGTTCTGCTGACGGACGATGCTGCGATTCAGGAGGCGAACCGGGAATTTCGCGGAATAGACCGCGCTACGGATGTCCTTTCCTTTCCGATGGTAGAGTATGAAAAACCTGGAGAGTTTTCCCGTCTGGAGGATCGTGCCGATTGTTTTCATCCGGATACAGGAGAATTGCTGTTAGGCGATATTTTACTTTCGACAGATCATGTCTGGGCGCAGGCAGAGGAATACGGGCATACGAGGAAACGGGAACTGGCTTTTCTGGTAGCACACAGTATGCTTCATTTGATGGGCTATGACCATTTAGAAGAGACGGAGCGGATCCAGATGGAGGAGCGCCAGGAAGCCATTTTAAAAGAGCTTGGAATTACAAGAGAGGTAGAACCATGAGACGAAACACCAAGATGGGCATACGTTGTATGCTGTTGTTTTTTTGTATGGTAATGGCATTGTCTTGTTTGGCAGGCTGTAAGAAAAAGAAAGCAGAAGAGCCCCCTCAAAACGAGGAAACGATACCAGAACCAGAACAAGATTTGGATGCAGAGCCAGAAGAGGACTTAGAATCCGAGCCGGAGCCAGAACCGGAACCGGATCCAAAGCCGGATCCAAACGAGGGTCATGAGGACGAGGTAAGGAGCTTTTTGACCGGGATGTGGATTCCAAAGGAATATGAAAACCGCAGACCATATGCAGTAATGTTTAATAATATCGAACGAGCTTACCCGCAGTCAGGAGTGCAGGAGGCGGGGATTTTATATGAAATATTGGCAGAGGGCGGAATCACCAGGCTGATGGGGCTGTTTGACTATGTTAGCACGGATCGGATCGGTTCTGTTCGCAGCGCCAGGCATTATTTTGTCACCTGTGCAGCAGAGTATGATTCGATTTTTGTGCATTTCGGACAGACCAAATATGCGCAGAGTAAGATGAACGAACTGGGAACAAACAATCTAAACGGATTATTAGGAGAAGGAAATACAATCTTTTTCCGTGACAACTCTATTCCGGCTCCGCACAATGCGTTCGCCAAGGCGTCTGGGATTTTAAAGGCGACGGAAAACAAGGGCTACCGGACGGAATATAACGAAGGGCAGGAGCCGCATTTCCAGTTTTCCACAGAGGAAGAAGTAAAACTGACCGGAGAGGGAAGTGGGGAAGCAGGAAAAATTTCCCTTTCGTTTTCCAGCTATGACAAACAGTATTTAAGCTATGATGCCGAAAATAAGGTCTATTACCGCTATGGCTACGGCAGTCAGCATGTGGACGCCGTTACAAAGGAGCCGCTCGCGTTTACGACCGCGCTGGTGCAGTTTGTCAAGGAATACAACATTGATAAAAACGGCTATCAGACGATGGAGTTAGAAAACAGTCAGGGGACAGGTTATTATCTGACCGGCGGAAGATATGTTCCGATTTACTGGTCAAAGGGAAAGGCAAAAGATCGGACCCATTATTATTATGACGAGGAACGGACAAAAGAGATTTTGCTTAATCCAGGTAAAATTTATATTGCGGTATTTCCTTCCCATCGCGCGGAAAATCTAGTGATAGAAGCCGCTCCGTAAGCAAAACTTTGTATAAGAAAATAGAAAAAGGGAATACTTCTGACAAAGAGAGTTAGAACAAAGCTGTATGAGACGGCTACAGGGAGAGGTGTGTCAGAAGTGAAAAAATATACCCTTTATCAATATATTGCCAGCGTTACGATTGTTGTGTTACTGGTAGGATTATGTTATCTTATCAGCTATCAGGTAGTAAAAAGGCAGTATGGCAAAAATCTAGGAGATTACCAGGAAGTACCGGATAACATGCCGCCGTTAGCAGAAGGGATAAGAGACGGGCTGCTTCAATCTCTTTCAAAGCAGGAGCATGCCACGGCTTTTCAGGCAGACGGAACCAACAGAGAAGCGGGAGGAGCCTTGACGGCGACCACCGAAGCAAAAACGATTCAGGCGGATTCGGATTATATATTAGAGGTCTATGATAGAGAACGGGATTATCTTTCTAAATATGAGCTGAATCCTCCCGCTTATTTGGTTGGTCTGGATCGCAAAGGATTAGAACAATACGTCGCGGATTATATGGAGCATGTACCGTTAGATGAATTTCAGATGGGACTGCTTTCCTATGAAATCGTTTCGTTTTCCGGGAAAAAGGTAGTGTTGCGGAAGGTATACGATCAAAGCACAGTTCCTTATCAGTATTATCTGGTAGTAGAACGGGGCTATCTGGTAGTTTATTATGCCGATCAGAAAACCGTATACGAATATACCGGAATTGAGGCGGCTCATTTGCCGGAGGAGGATCAAGTCAAGCTGGCATATGGAATCTTTTTAAAGGATCAAAGTGAATTATACGGGCTTTTGCAGGGGTATTCCAGTTAGGTATCCCGGAAAAAGCTTAGAGAGGCAAGGTGCGAAACGATGGGAAAAAACAACAGCCGGCAAGCCGATCTCGTGATTGTAGGCGGCGGGGCAGCAGGGATGATGGCAGGGATTTTAGCTGCCAGAGCCGGACTGCGTGTTTCGATTTTGGAAAAAAACCAGCATTTTGGGAAAAAGCTTTCTGTGACAGGAAACGGAAAATGCAACCTGACCAACGCCGTCCAGACTCCGGACTGTTACCGAAGCGATACTCCAAAGTTTGCTTGGGATCTGATAGAGCGTTATCCGGTCTCCGACACCCTGGCATTGCTAAGAGAGGTTGGGATAGAGCCGCAGAAACGGGGAAGCGGATACTATCCGGCTTCCGAACAGGCGAGCGACGTGACAAAGGCGTTTCTTTATGAACTGGAACGGCTTCTTGTCACCTGCCGGACAAGGATTGCCGTGACGGAAGTCGTACCGGAAAAAAATGGCTTTCTGATACAGACAGAAGGATATGCGTATCCGGCTGTTTCGGTACTGCTGACGACCGGCGGCCTGGCAGCTCCTCAATACGGGACGACAGGAGACGGAGAACAGATCGCCGCCAGGCTTGGGCATCGGATCATTCCCCCTTGCCCGGCACTGACCGCCCTAAAGACTGGAGAACATCCGGTGACAAGACTGGCAGGGCTTAGGAGAAACGGACGTATCCGTCTGTATCAGAAGGAAACACTGCTTTGTGAGGAGATCGGAGAGCTGCAGTTTACTTCTTATGGAATCAGTGGTATTCCGGCTATGCAGATCAGCCGCTATGCTGCCAGGGCATTAGAGAGCGGCGAACGTGTGTCTGTCCGCCTGGATTTCTGCCCGGAACAGTCTTTAGAAGATCTGACAGCCTTGCTACATAGACGGAGCGACGTACGAAAAGAGCGAAAGCTCTCAGAATGGTTTATCGGATGGCTGCCGGAGAAACTCGGCAGTCTTTTATCAGAGCAGGCTGGATTAAAGGACAGTCAAAGGGTAGCAGAGATAACAGAAGAAGGGTGGAACCGCTTGGCTGTTACGATCAAAAATCTTTCGATTCCGTTAGAAGGGGTACGCTCTTATGAAGCGGCACAGACGACTGCCGGAGGCGTGGCACTGACCGAATGCAGCCGTTATCTGGAGTCTAAGCTGGCGCCGGGTGTGTTTTTTGCCGGAGAGGTGTTGGACGTAGACGGAGCCTGCGGCGGTTACAACCTGCAATGGGCATGGTCGTCTGCGGCGTGCGCAGTAGAAGGAATTTTAAAAAGGGCAGGGGAAAGAACATGATAAAAGTAGCGCAGGTACGACTTCCTTTGACACATACAGAAGCCGACCTGAAAAAAGAACTGATGAAACAACTACGGCTGCGGGCAGAGGAGATAGAGCGATGTGAAATCCGCAAACGCTCCTTAGATGCCAGACGGGGACACGAGCTTTGTTACAGCTATGTTATCGCAGTAGCGCTAAGAGATCCGGCACAGGAGGAGCGGATTTGCCGCCGGATTCACAACTCGGCTATCGCTTCGGTGCTGACGGAACCAAACTATCAAATCCCGGACTGCGGGCAGGAACCGCTTTCCGGGCGTCCTGTCATAGCCGGCAGCGGACCGGCAGGGCTTTTTGCCGCCTGGCTGTTGGCACAGAAAGGCTTTCGTCCTATCGTGATAGAACGGGGCGCCAGTGTAGAAAAACGGACAGAACTTGTCCGGCATTTTTGGGAAACCGGAGAACTCTCCGAGCAGACAAACGTCCAGTTCGGCGAAGGAGGAGCAGGAACTTTTTCAGACGGAAAGCTGAACACAATGGTAAAAGACACCTATGGAAGAATCCGGTATGTGTTAAAAGGGTTTGTAGACTTTGGCGCAGATCCGGGCATTTTATATCTTCACAAGCCGCATATCGGAACGGATGTTTTACAGCGTGTTGTAAAAAATATGAGAGAGGAAATCTGCCGCCTGGGCGGGGAGTTCCGTTTTGAAACTACCTTGACCGGGCTTTTGGCAAAGGAAAACAGACTGTACGCCGTTTCCCTGGAAGGAACCGGCGGGACACAGGAACTAGAAACCGCGCTTCTTATATTGGCAATCGGTCACAGCGCAAGAGATACGTTAAAACGGTTGCAGGATACACTTAAAATGGAGCCGAAGGCTTTTGCGGTAGGACTGCGGATCGAGCATTTACAGGAGACGATTGACCGCGCCCAATACGGGCATGGAGACTCGGAACTGTTGGGAACTCATATGCTTCCGGCAGCCGATTACAAGCTTTCCCATACCTGTCGGAACGGACGCGGTATTTATTCGTTTTGTATGTGTCCGGGCGGGTATGTGGTCAACGCGTCCTCGGAGCCGGGGCGGCTGTGTGTGAACGGCATGAGCTACAGCGGACGTGACGGGGCAAACAGCAAGAGCGCCATGATCGTTACGGTGACGCCGGAAGATTACCCGGATCCGGCGCCGTTGGGAGGCATCGCCTTTCAGCGGGAGCATCTGGAAAAGATAGCCCAGGACCCTCTGTCCCTCCAGGCGGTTTTTTATCAGAACAACATGGCGGGCCACCCCATGGTGGAGGTGTTCTGCAAGCTGATTCGGGATGGGGAGGAACTGTCCGGGGACAACC
>CAJUFW010000018.1:16627-30991 GCA_910585655.1 uncultured Lachnospiraceae bacterium | reverse complement strand
AAGTCAAGTATTTGAACTACCTGACCGGGATTGCCAACCGCTATCAGACAGAGGGCGAGCCATGTCCGACGCTACGGATGGTGGTGATTTATACAGGAGATATTTATCATTCTGCCCCTTTCTTATCGGAAGAAAGAAGAGAAGGAGCAGAGGCTGAAAGAGGTTGTGGGGTTAGCCGCGCAGATTCAGAATCGAGAGCAGCAGGTATTTGCTTTGTCAGGGTTGTTGGTATTTGCTGATAAAATTATGGATCGGGAAACGGCGAAACGAATAAGGAGGGCGATCGAAATGACGCAGGTAGCGATGATTTTTGAAGAAGAGAAACAGGAGGCATTGCGGGAAGCAGCGAAGAGATTTGAGAAAGAGAAACAAGAGGCAATTGAGAGGCAAGCAGAGCAGTTGACAGAACAGTTGACAGAGCAAATGGTGGTTAGAATGTTGAAACGGGGAGATACTCCAGAGGAAATTGCTTCGGTGGTGCCAAATTATTCCCAGAATGATGTAGAGGCAGTAAGGGCAAAGTTAGAAAAGAAGCCTTAAAAAGTAACTATTTGAAAAAAATATAGCTTATTGTTTCATACTTTGCTTACACAGCGGGGGTACGCACTATCTAGGAAAGAGAGGATTAGCAACAAGATGGTATTTTACTAATCTTGCAGTTAAGCCTCTTTTTCTATTTCAGTAGATAGTAGAAACTATGCGGCAGCAAAGCAATAAGGGGAAAGGATTAGAACATAATTGCTTTATAATATAAAAGGGGAAGCAAGGCTACGGGATTAAGTCATGAATTTATGGGTGACAAAGAGCCCTAAATATGGTAGAATAGGAGCAGTCGTATCAAGCTTTCTTTACCAATCGAAAAGGAGCTTGAATCGTATGAGCAAAAAAAGACGGGATAATTTGTGTGGAAAATAAAGCTTATGGTAATTAGTAAGGAGATACAAAAAGAAGTGAAGCAACCATATAAAATTTTATTTGTCTGCCTGGGAAATATCTGTCGTAGCCCAATGGCAGAATTTATTATGAAGGATTTGGTCAGGCGAGCCGGGTGTGAAGAGGAGTTTGAAATTGCCTCTGCTGCTGTGAGCGATGAAGAATATGGAAATCCGGTTTATCCGCCTGCCAGAAAGAAGCTGGCGGAGCATGGGATTGATTGCTCGGAAAAGACAGCCAGGCAGATGAGGGCGGCAGACTATGAGAAGTATGATTTGCTGATTGGAATGGATCGATCGAATCTAAGAGGAATGCAGCGTATTTGCGGAGGCGATCCGGAGGGGAAATTTTATCTTTTAATGGATTTTACAGATAGAGCAGGGGATGTGGCAGATCCTTGGTTTACCAGGGACTTTGAAACGACCTGGCGGGATGTGTCGGAGGGATGTCAGGGACTGCTTTCTTGTATCATAGGAAAGTCCTCCGGACGGGATGTACACTTGCGCACATAGAAGATATTGCTTGGTGCGAGAATTCCACAAAGTGGAATTCTTTTTCAGCTGGAAAATAAGGAAATAGAGGAAAACAAGGAGGTTGTTGAGTGAATCAAATACAAATGCAGGCGGCGAAACGGGTGATGATAGAATGGCTAAAGCATCCGCAGGAATTAGGAAAGGAACCAGAGCAAATCCGATATGCAGGAACCTTTGATTTGTATGGTATGCACTATTATTTGTTTAAATATAAACGAGGACGGATGGGGAAATGGCTGCTTGGCGTGAGCGGCGGCTTTGTAGAAGACGAACTGGAAAACTGCGGGCATGTCTATAGCGAGATGCAGGAATATCATGAGGAGACTGCCAAAGAGGATGCGATCGTCTTGATAGAAACCGTTCGTGCTTATTGGAAGGAGCAGGCAGAACGGGGGGAACAGCAGAAGGAAAACGCAGGAAGCTTTCTTGCTTTTGTTTTGTTAGAAAGAACAGTATGGGATAAAGAGGCGTTCAAAGAGCAGTTAAAGAACGAGTGGGAGATTGAGGAAACGGCAGTAGAAGACTTGGACGACGTTGTAAAAATTAAAAAAGAAGTAAAGGAAATCGAAGATGATTTAGAAAGCCTGGAGGGAGAATTAGACGAGCTGGAAAAAGAACTGGCGAGGCTGGAAAAGATGTTTGAGGAGGGTGCTTTAGAGGGAGAAGACGAGTTAGAAGAGATACAAAAAGGACGAATCTTTGATTGGAAGGCTTATATAGAAGAAAAAAATGCAAATCTGAAAAATAGGGAGGAAGAGGATCTGGAATATGAGGACTGGTCGGACGAGGACATGGAAGAAAGCGAGGATATGTTGGTATTCCATTATGAGGGAGCGATTATTTCCATTGCTTTGATGCAGGGACCAGTACCAAATGGAGAAGCGGAAAATCATGCTCAGCGTAATTTCCGTTGGCCGGACGCCGAAAAAACAGTCAGACGCCATGAAGCCCATCTGATGGTAGCGGTATTGGCTGGGGAGTTGTCGGCAGTGGAAGCCGGAGAGCTGATGGTAAAGATTTTGATGCTTTGCTGCCGCTTGCCGGAGACGCTTGGAATTTATATGAATGAAACTGTTTACGAGCCGGAAATGTATTTGCAGATGGCAGAAATGTTGCAGCATGGTATGTTCCCTGTGTTAAATCTGATCTGGATTGGCTTGTATCAGGGGGAGCGTGGTATTTGCGGCTATACCTGTGGAATGCGGGCATTTGGTTATGACGAAATGGAGGTCGTAGACAGCCAGGCGGAACCGGGCGAGGTCTACAGCTTTTTGGTGGATTTGGCAGACTTTGTAATTATGGAGGACGAATTGCTTCAGGACGGAGAGACGGTAGGATTTTCAGAGGAAGAAAAACTGCCGATTACCAAAAGTCGTGGAAATGTAGTCGAGGGTGAAACTCTAAAGATTGAATTTCATGGAGAGTCTTGACATGTGATTATCGTATATGGCAGTATGGAAGGCGGAATGGAAGATGCTGACATTGCAGGATAGTACAGAATATAAGGAGAGAAAAGAAATGTTGTTGATAGAATACCCAACGTGTTCCACTTGTAAAAAAGCAAAAGCCTGGCTGGACGGGCAAACATTGTCGTATGAGGATCGAAATATCAAGGAGCAGAATCCGACGGAGGAGGAGCTAAAGGCATGGCATCAGAAAAGCGGGCTGCCGCTCAAGCGTTTTTTTAATACGAGTGGTCTTGTGTATAAGTCCTTACAGCTAAAGGACAAGCTTCCGGAGATGAGTGAAGAAGAGCAAATTCGCCTTCTTGCCACGGACGGGATGCTGGTAAAGCGTCCCATCCTGGTGACAGAAGACAAGATTTTGGTGGGATTTCGTCAGGCAGAGTGGGAAGAAGCCTTAGCCAAGCATGACGTCTAAGAGCATCATCACAGCAAAGCCTAATACAATCCCCATGGTAGAAAAATAAGGCTGCGTCTGCTGATTTTTCTGACATTCAGGAATCAGTTCGTGGACGGCGACTAAAATCATGGCTCCGGCAGCAAAGGAGAGAGCAAACGGTAAGATTGCCTCTACATAAACCACAAGGATAGCGCCGATTACACCAGCGATTGGCTCCACCAGACCAGAAGCCTGGCCTAAGAGAAAGCTTTTTCTTCTGGAGTAGCCTTCGCGTCGGAGCGGAATAGAGACAGCGGCGCCTTCCGGGAAGTTTTGCAGACCGATTCCGATTGCGATAGTAACCGCGCCCATCAGGCTTTCTAGTGTATGACTGCCGTTTGGCAGAACCCCGAAGGCGACGCCGACCGCCAGCCCTTCCGGGATGTTGTGGAGCGTAATCGAAAGCACCAGCATGATAATCCGATTTAGCCGCTCGTTCGGCTGTCCCTGTGTACTGTTGGCGCGGGCTCTGGCAAAGCAGACAGCTTTGTCGGATATCCACATAAAAAGGGCGCCGGAGAGAAAGCCGATAGTAGCGACCAGATAGGCGGGCAGTCCGTCGGCAGCCTCCGCGCGTTCGATAGCGGGCTGCAGCAAGGACCAGAAACTGGCGGCAATCATGACACCAGAAGCAAAGCCTAACATCAGGTTGAGCGCTTTTGGATTCGGGGATTTAAAAAATGCGACCGTTGCCGCGCCCAGAGCCGTAACAAACCAGGTTCCAAGCGTAGCAACCAGCGCCAGAAAAACAACGTAATTCATTTCACACCTCCTGTATCCAATATATGGGGGAGGCGGGGATTGGTGCATTGGAACCAGGAAGGGAGAGGAAAAAACCAGTATGCTGGCATTACAGATATTGGAGATTAAAAAATTTATGGGAAAGCTGCTGGCAGGGGAGGTCTTTGACAATTTTCTGCTGGTAGAAATAGACGTGGCAAATTATGCGGCGATTCATTTGTCCGGCAGGCGGAATCATGCGTGGTACGACGATGACGAATGGGCGGAGATCAAAGAACAGGAATATATGACCTGGCGGGAAGTACGTCCTTTGGTTTATCAGTTTATCAAAGGAAAACGAACTCCTCTTTCCATGAAAGGGGTATTGCTGCTTTCTAAGGAAAATACCGAACGTATTTTAGAGAAAAATCATCTTCCCTTTACATTAGAACAGGTCGGCGGGTTATTTTTAAACTTCCGTTTCGAGGGAGGAAAGCTGCTGCTGGTGACGGGAACGGCGATGAATGGATTTATTCCGGATAAGTCCTTGGAACATCAGTGGGATCAGGATGTAAAAATCTTTTTAAAACATTATGAAATTGTAGCGGAGGAACAATAAATGCGGATTTTAGTGACAGGCGGAGCCGGTTATATCGGAAGTCATACATGCGTAGAGCTGTTGGAGGCAGGGCATGAAGTAGTTGTCGTAGACAATCTGTGCAATTCCAGCAAAGAGGCAATCCGACGGGTAGAAGAGCTGACCGGAAAACAAGTCGTCTTTTATGAGGAGGATTTATTAAGGTTAGAGAAACTAGAGCAGATTTTTAAGGCAGAAAAGCCGGAAGCCGTGATTCACTTTGCCGGGCTGAAGGCAGTCGGAGAGTCTGTGAGTAAGCCGTTGGAATATTATCACAACAACATCACCGGGACGTTGAATCTGTGCCGGGCGATGTGGCAGGCAGGAGTGAAAAAGCTGGTATTTAGTTCTTCTGCTACCGTATACGGAGAGGCGGAAACGATGCCGATTACCGAGGATTGCCCCAAAGGAAAGATTACCAATCCATATGGACAGACTAAGGCGATGTTAGAACAGGTACTGACGGATTTGCAGGTATCCGATCCGGAATGGAGCGTGGTATTGCTGCGATATTTTAATCCAATCGGCGCTCATGAAAGCGGGCGAATCGGGGAAGATCCAAAGGGAATTCCGAACAACCTGCTGCCCTATATCGCTCAGGTAGCCGTAGGAAAGCTGTCGAAGCTGCGGGTATTTGGAGATGACTATGAGACGCCGGACGGCACGGGGATCCGGGATTATATCCATGTCGTAGATTTGGCTTCCGGGCATGTAAAAGCAGTGGAAATGCTTTCTCAAAAGGAAGGCGGCGTCTGGATATACAATTTGGGCAGCGGCAGAGGCTACAGCGTCTTAGAAGTGCTTCATGCTTTTGAAAAAGCCTGCGGTCATTCGATTCCTTATGAAATCCAGGAAAGACGTCCGGGAGACGCAGCGATTTGTTATGCGGCGACGGAAAAAGCCGAACGGGAGTTAGGCTTTGTAGCCCGCTATGACATAGAACGAATGTGTGCCGATACGTGGCGGTGGCAGTCGAACAATCCGGATGGCTATCCAAAGGAGAACTTACCAAAAGAAGATACCGAGGGCGTTTGGAAGCTGCGGTGCAGCCAGATAAAAGAACTGACCGCAGGGGAATCGGATTTGATTTCTAATTTGGCAAATGCGGCGGCGCTTTTGATGGAGGAGCTACCGGACATCAACTGGGCAGGCTTTTATATACGGAAAGGAGAGGTTTTGCAGCTCGGTCCGTTCCAGGGAAAGCCGGCTTGTCTGCGGATTGCTCTTGGTCAAGGAGTTTGCGGAACGGCTGCCCAACAGGATCAGACCTTACTGGTAGCAGACGTTCATCAGTTTGCGGGGCATATTGCCTGTGACCATGCTTCACGTTCCGAGATTGTCATACCGATTCATGCAAAAGGCAGAGTAGTGGCAGTGTTGGATATAGACAGCCCGGTTTACGGGCGCTTTCATGCCGAAGATCAGAAAGGCTTAGAAGCGTTTGTTGGTATTCTTGAGCAGATTTGGAACGATAATTACCTTGACAGCGCAGACAAAATCAGGTATACCTAATAGAGAAAAGCCGAACAGGTATTGGCAGAAAGGAGGAGGCAGCATGACTTATGTATGTGATGTATGCGGTTATGTATACGATGAGACGCAGGGCGATCCGGATAATGGAATTGCTCCAGGAACTACCTGGGACGAGCTTCCGGCAGACTTTGAATGTCCGTTGTGTCATGTAGGGAAGGATCAATTCTCTCCGCAGTAGGCAAAAATAAACGGCAGCTTTCCGGCGGCTGGTATTGCACCGACAGGGCAGTAGCGGCTGGCTGTAAAGCTGCCGTTTGTCTGTAACACGCAAATATAGTGCAGGCTCATTTTCCGGATGGGCAAGGGAGTAAGAGGGGAGTAAGGATATGGAGGAACAGAAGAAGCAAAATGATTTTACCAAGGGGAGCATGGCAAAAAACATTTTAAGCTTGGCGATTCCGATGACGCTGGCACAGGTCATCAACGTATTGTACAGTGTGGTAGACCGGGTTTATATCGGAAGGATACCAGGAGCCGGGACGCTGGCGCTGACCGGAGTCGGAGTAGCATTTCCGATTATTTCGATGATTTCTGCCTTTACCAATTTGTTTGGCGCGGGAGGAGCGCCGCTTTGTTCGATAGCCAGAGGAAAGGGACAGGATGATAGGGCGGAAAAGATCATGGGTAATTCGTTTGCATTGCTGATGATATCCGGGGTGCTGCTGATGCTAATAGGCTGGATTGCAAAGAGACCTTTGTTGTACCTGTTTGGAGCAAGCGATGCAACGATTGGTTATGCAGACAGCTATATTACGATTTATCTGGGCGGCACGCTGTTTGTGATGGCAGGACTGGGGATGAATAGTTTCGTCAATGCGCAAGGCTTTGGGAAAATAGGGATGATGACGGTACTACTGGGGGCAATAACAAACCTGATTTTAGATCCGCTTTTTATTTTTGTATTTCATATGGGAGTATCAGGAGCAGCTCTGGCAACGATTTTGTCGCAATTTTTATCCGCGGTCTGGGTCATGCGCTTTCTTACAGGGAAAAAGGCGATTCTTCGGTTAAAACGACAGAATCTGAAGCTGGATAAAACATTGGTAAAGCAGATCACCGGATTAGGGCTGTCCGGGTTTGTGATGGCTTTTACCAACAGCGGCGTGCAGATCATCAGTAATTCAATGTTGCAGCGTTATGGCGGGGATCTGTATGTCGGTGTTATGACGGTTATTACAACGATAAGAGAGATGTTGACGATGCCGGTAACGGGTTTGACACATGGTTCGCAGCCGGTTTTGGGCTATAATTACGGAGCAGGGAAGGGGAAACGTGTCCGGCAGGGAATTCGTTTTATGTCGCTTTCCTGTATTGTGTATACGGTGCTGGTATGGTTCATTTTGATGTGGAATCCGGAGATATTTTTGCGGATTTTCAATAAAGATGCGGCGCTCTTAGCAGCAGGGAATACTTCGGTAAAAATTTATTTCTTTGGATTTTTTATGATGTCGCTGCAATTTGCAGGGCAGGCGGTCTTTGTCGGACTGGGGAAATCCAAGCAGGCGGTCTTTTTCTCTTTGCTGCGGAAGGCGATTATTGTGATTCCGCTTTCCCTGATTTTACCAAGGCTGTGGAATCTGGGAGTAAACGGGGTGTTTTTGGCAGAGCCGATTTCTGATTATATCGGCGGAATCGCCTGCTTTGTAACGATGCTGATAACGGTCTGGAAAAAGCTGGGGGAGGAGTGAGAGTGGATACGATACATGCAGGTACGCTTTTGAAAGAAGAGGGTAAGAGGTATCAATTACTGAATAAAGATGTGGAGATTGCAGAATTTCATGTTACAGAACATGAGCGTATTGTGCTGGATCGGCAGTTTCAGGCATTGCCTGATTGGATATCCAATTTATCTGTTTTTATCCGTAACAGAAGGGCGCCGAAGCACAGGGAAAATATTGCAAAGTTATTAGAACTTAGCGGATGCGATACCATCACAGGGTATTTGGATATTTCCCACGCACTGTCTTTGATAGATACTTTTTGGGTAAAGTCTTATGACAGCAATTTGTGTTGGAAGGACGTTTCTCTCTATACCCATGACTTCAATGAAGTGATTGCCAGAACTGCATTTGAAGGTGGATTACACGGGCGTAATCTGTCTACTACTTCTCCTGAATATGGAACAGACGGAAGTTTTGCGAAATGTTGGATACGTGAAGAAGGACAAATCAAAATGCTAAAACGTGGTAGTTCAGGCGCAAGAAACGCTGGATTAGAACCTTACTCCGAGTTCTATGCCAGTCAGATCGCAAAACATTTTGGTATACCATATGTAGAATATGGGCTTCGTTCCACCAGTAACAAAATTTGTTCTGTCTGTAATATTTTTACATCTGAACAATACGGATATTTACCATATTCTGCGGTTGATTTCAGTAACAGTTCTATGTTTGAGGTAGTGGATGAATGCGTGGGTATGAAGTTTGAAAAAGAGATAAAAACGATGTTTGTACTTGACGCTGTTATTATGAATGAGGACAGGCATAAGAATAATTTCGGCTTTCTGATTGATAATGACAAGCAAGAGATTGTCGATTTTGCACCATTGTTTGATCATAATATTTCTCTTCTACCTTATGCAGAAGAGGAAGATTTTCAGGCAATAGATGCCTATCTATCGTGCAAAGGACCACGTTTGGCAGACTCTTTCCTGCAATCGGCGTCCTATTGTCTGACTCCTAAGTTACGAAACGTACTGATGGAGCTGGCAGATTTTACCTTTGAGCGTCATCCAAAATTCAATCTACCGGAGTGGAGACTGAATGCGTTAGAAAAACAAATACAGAGGAATATTTTGGAGATTTTGAAAAACTAAAAGGCAGATTGCTTTAGCGAGAGGACACAAAAAAGAGGTATCTGGGTTAGGATACCTCTTTTAAATATCAAGCATTTATTTACGCAATGCTATTTACAGCCTTGGTCAGACGGGAAACCTTTCTGGCAACCGTATTTTTGTGATAAACGCCCTTGGAGCAAGCTTTCTGCAGCTCGGAAATAGCGACCTTTAAATTGGTCTGAGCGAGAGACTTATCACCGGCAGCCACGGCAGTCTCTACCTTTTTCACTACGGTCTTTACCTTAGACTTAATAGCCTTGTTTCTCATAGTTTTCGTCTCAATGACTTTAATTCTTTTTTTTGCAGACTTAATATTAGCCAACCTCTACACCTCCCATGCAATGGTTTCAACTATTTTCTGTCTCATCAGCCCGGACACGGACGTTCCGATGAAAACATACTGCTTTATTATAGTCTTATTACGAAAGCCTGTCAAGTATTTTTTGCCAGAAAATTGGGATACTAATAGGAAATGAAAAAACAGAGGAGGGAAGCTGTTATGGCGCAATCAATTCGGACGGATTTGGCGATGGAGGTTAAGGAAAGCTTTGACGAGGATCATGTAGAGATTCGAGGGGTGGTGTTAGAAAAGCGCGAAGAGGCAGAGGATATTTTGGTGACGACAGTCGTAATAGAGACAGAAGAGGGCGCTAAAAAGATGGAGAAGCCGATGGGAACCTATGTCACGATAGAGGACGGGCGGCTGATGGAGGGTAACGACGAGCATCAGCAGACAGTAATCAAGATTTTAGTAAAGGAACTGCGGGGGATGTATCGGGCTTTTTCTAAAAAAAAGCAGATTTTGGTCGTGGGACTGGGCAATCGGGAGGTTACACTTGACTCCTTGGGTCCGAGAGTGATTGACGGGCTGTTTGTTACCAGACATTTGATTCGGGAGTTAGGAGACGGCTTTGCCAAGCGGAACCATTTGGAATCCGTTAGTGGTTTGGCGCCTGGCGTGATGGCGCAGACCGGAATGGAGACGAGCGAGGTGATCGAAGGGGTTTGCCGGGAAATCCATCCGGATTTGGTGATTGTCGTCGATGCCCTGGCGGCTGGCAGCAGAGACCGTCTGGCAGCTTCTATCCAAATTACGAATACCGGAATCTGCCCTGGTTCCGGCGTCGGCAATAACCGAAAAGTATTAAATCGGGACAACCTGGGAGCGGATGTTATTGCGATTGGAGTGCCGATGGTGATGGATATGCAGGAAGATCGCCGCTTTTTTGTTACGCCGCGTAACATCGACGAAGCCGTGGTCTGTATTGCGGATTGTATTTCTGAAGGGCTAAACGCCTGCTTTCACAATCAAGGGGAGGAAGCAGGAAGAATGGCATAGATAGCGTAGATGGTGTAGAGGGCGTAGCATATAGAGAGGGCAGGCTTCATATAAATAGTTGGAAGCAGAGTTTCAGCGGCAAAAGAAAAAGACGCAGTATCTGCAAAAAGAAACGGCTAGGGGGGAAGCTGCCATGAAAGAAGTCTATGGGCGCAGACGCAGGTGGCAGTATGGGCTTCTGCCCTTTTTGCTGCTGTTGGCAGTGGGAATTTTGGCAATGGATCGGGGAAGCGGTGTATTGCGAAGGCTGGCGTATCTGCTCGATCCTCTGTATACGTATGCTGCCAGCGGCAGTTGGCTTTCCGGTCAGACGGAGGGAGAGGGGGGAAGAGGCGGCGCACAGCAGGGGAGTGGCTATGTGGGAGCGGCGAACGGGGAAGACGGAAGCGGTCAGGGGACGGCAGGAGGGCAAACGAGCGTCAGCCTGAACGGGCAGGTACAGATTGTATATGGGGATGGTTTTTTAGAAGAGCCGGTAAAGCCGAAAACAGGAATAGAAGCCAACCTGGAAAAGATAGAACAGCTTTGGGCAGGAAAAGATTATTCGTATTTGATTCAAAACTTTTATATCGTCAATTCCTCTACATATGCCAGCGAAGAGCTGTTTCCGGTAGAAGAGCTGTTAAATAAGGATTTGTCGGTAGTAAAGGACGCGACGCAGCCGCAAATCCTGATTCATCATACCCATGCCAGCGAGGCTTTTTCAGACAGCAGAGCCGGGGTACAAGAGGATACGGTAGTGGCGATGGGAACGGAACTGGCAAAGCTGTTAAGTGAAACATATGGTTATCAGGTGATTCATGACAAAACGACATATGATATGATAGACGGAAAATTAGATCGGAACCGGGCATACGACAATGCCAAAGAGGGAACACAAAAACTGCTTTCGGAGTATCCTTCCATTCAGGTTGTGATCGACCTGCACCGGGACAGCGGGAACAAGCGAGTGACGACAGTGAATGGAAAGGAAACGGCGCAGATCATGTTTTTTAACGGTTTAAGCCGGAATATGAACGGCCCTATTTCTTATCTGTACAACCCTTATTTAAAAGAAAATCTGGCGTTTTCTTTGCAGTTAAAGCTAAAGGCAATGGAGCATTGGGCGGATTATACCAAACCGATTTTCCTAAAAGGGTATGAATATAATTTAAGTCTTTTGCCAAGAAGCCTTTTGATCGAAGTCGGGACTCAGGAAAATACGGTGTCGGAGGCAGTCAATGCAATGGAGCCGTTGGCACAGATTTTGGCGGAAGTGCTGGGAGGTACAAACTAAACGCAAAGGAAGGCTTGTGTTTTTTCCTTGGTAACAGTATAATAGAAACGGGTAAGAACAAACCGGAAAGGAGTATTGTAGTATGAGTGAAAAAAACATGACCTTATTATCCCAAAAGGAAATCGACACACTGATTGAATTTTTAAGTGGGGAAGATTGGAGAAAAGGCGCCAGCAACGATGTCTTAAACCAGGAAAGCGTCGATCGTCTGATTGCTTTGATTCGGAGCAGCCATGGTCGCAGGAGACTCGGAGGTCTGCGGATGGTGGTGGAAAGAAGCGAAGAATTAAAGAAATTTTATGCAGAGCGTGACGAAGCGTACAGCGACAAGACGGTGTATGAGCTGGTAGTCGGGATCAAAGAGGATGGGCAGATGGAGCTTCTGGCGTGCAATAAGACTTCTGGAAAGCAAATCTCGATTTTTCCGGAACATCTGTTGGATCTTTCTTTTGAGGGAGCTTCCGACGGCTGGGGTCGGTGTCTGATGCCACGGGTATTTTACCAGGCTGCCGATACGCTTGGGCTGGAATATACCGAGGAGACCGAGGCTGCCGTGAAAAACCAGTTTGCTGCCGTGATGTACGGTGATGAAAAGGCAAGGATTCCGGAACTGTATTTATAAGAGAAGCTTTTGCCGAATGAAATAACTTTGTATGTATTGTATCCTGATAAGGGCGGTCGGAAGGCGGATAGATAAGCCTTTGACGTGTCTTTGGGAATAATAACAGAACATGGAGGAAAAAGAAATGAAAAACAGCAAAACATTAAAGATGGTACAGTTGACCATACTGATTGCGATTGTGTTACTGATGTCCTTTACCCCAGTCGGATACCTGCGGACGGCAGGACTGGAGATTTCTCTTTTGACGATACCGGTGGTGATCGGCGCGATGATATTAGGACCAAAAGAGGGAGCCATCTTAGGAGCCGTATTTGGGCTGACCAGTTTTTGGCAGTGCTTTGGGATGAGTCCGTTTGGAATGGTGCTGCTTGGTATTAATCCAATCGGAACCTTTTTGGTTTGTGTCCCGACAAGAATTCTTATGGGATGGCTGACCGGGGTATGCTTTCAGGCGATGGAAAAGATTGATAAAACACATACGGTTTCTTATTTTGCCGGAGGGCTGATAGGAGCCGCGCTCAATACCCTGTTTTTTATGGGGATGCTTTTGGTGTTTTTTTGGAGAACAGACTATATTCAGGAGTTGAATGCTTCTCTGGGTGGGCTTAATATCTTTTTGTTTGTCTGCGTCTTTGTAGGACTCAACGGATTATTGGAACTTCCGGCAAGCTGTTTGGCTGGCGGGGCAATCGCCAAGGCAGTCGAACGGGCGACCCGGAATATAGGATAAAGACAGACTTAGGAGGATCGGATGAATTTTTTCAAGGAATTAAAATGGAATACCATTACGCTGGCTGTGTTCTTTTTCATTTTAGGAATTATCCTGATCTGGCAGCCAGGCATGGCGGCGCGGTCGCTTTGCTATATGTTGGCATGGATTTTGATTGCAGTAGGGGCTGTTCAGACCTTGACGTATTTTTTACGCGGACAGCAGGGAACCTATCGGGGAGATTTGACCAGCGGGCTGATTTTGCTGCTTTTTGGTGGCTTTATTTTGTATAAAGTTCATTTGGTGATTTCCCTGACGCCGTTTATTTTGGGATTTTTCATTACCGGAAGCGGAATCAATAAGCTGCAGCATGCGATAGAACTAAAGCGGATAGGATATGCGAATTGGCTGCTGGTGCTGATTCTGGCAGTTATCAGTATCGCAGCAGGGTTGTTGATGATAGGCAATCCTTTTCAGACAGCAGAGCTATTGTTCCGTTTGATTGGAATTAGTCTGGTATACAGCGGAGCAACGGATCTGTATACGATTTTATATTTGGACAAGCAAGTGCAAAATTACCGAAAAAAATAAACAGGGATAGAACAGACAGATGAAACTGTAGGGGCATGGGAATTTTATGAGCTGCAGGCAAAGCTATATGAAGGCTGCAGCGTCAACGGATAGAAGTTTTCCGGAAGGAGCGCACTGCGGCGGGTCGGTAATATGTTGCTAAAGCGACCCGCCGCAGGCGGAAAATCCTACGTTGCGGTATTATCTGCTCAGGATAAAATCTCCCGGTATACGCGTAATACATTTTCGCCGAGAATCAAATCCAACTCCCGTTCATGGAAGCCGCCCTTTGTCTGGAGCGCGTCGATCAGGCGCTCCATATAAGAGGCATCCGGGAGTTCCTCGTGGGTACTGATTCCGTCGTAATCGGTTCCAAGTCCCAGACATTCGATGCCGCCGACATCTGCGATATGGCGGGCGTGCGCGACAATCGCGTCGATCGTGCCAGGATTTTTGGTACCGAACGGAACCTCGGTCAAAAAGTCCGCGCAGAAGTTTAACCCCGTTACGCCGCCTCGTTGTGCCAGCTTTTTGATCATATCGTCCGTTAAGTTGCGGACATGCGGGCAAATGCTTCTGGCGTTGCTGTGACTGGCAACAAAAGGCTTTGTGGTATGAGCAAGAACATCATAAAAACCTGCGTCGGACAAATGGGAAACGTCAATAATCATGCCGAGCCGTTCCATTTCTGCCAGGAATTCCAGACCTTTTTCTGTAAGCCCATGCTCGGTATTCGGTGTTTTCATACGTTCTG
>CAJUFW010000018.1:0-16617 GCA_910585655.1 uncultured Lachnospiraceae bacterium | reverse complement strand
TCTTCCGATCTCATGGGAAAGGCGTTGTTTCATATTGATGTTGGGATGCCCGATTTCATTCGGAAAATTCCAGGTAAGCGTCATCATCCGGGCGCCTAAGCGATACAAAATACGCAGGAAGGACAGATCGCCTTTACAGATACCGCCCTCCTCTAAAGTCAGCATAGCAGAGAGCTTTCCGGCTTTTTTGTTTCTGTCAATGTCCTGCCAGGTATAGACAGGAGCAATGATTGCCTGGTTTGCTTCCAGTTCCCGATAGTATAAGTCAATCATATGTAAAGCATGTTCTAACGGGTTTTCTCCTTCTCTTAGAAAAATAAATACTGCAAAATTCTGCAGCAGGTAGTGGCTTTTTTGCAGTTTTTCTAAATCGATGTGAAAGGAATTGTGTAACAGCGTCGGCAGCGCGTCTGCTTGTGTTTCGGCAGTTTGGAGGCTGTCTTGCTCCAGCGTCGCACGCAGCAGGACGCCGAGTGTATCACAGTGCATATCTACGAGCTTCATTGGTTTTGTTTCCATAACGATTCTCTCCTTCATTGACACTTTATTAGGTACAGTGTATACTAATCTCTGGTGTAAGTCAACATTTGCAAAGGAATCTTGTTCCGGTTAAAAAAGCAGAGGTGTAACATGACAAAGCAGGAAATACGAAGCTGGTTAAACGAGGAAGCAGAAGAAGGCTATCAGAAATTTTCTTCCTCTTTGATCCCTGGCTGCGAGCCGATGCTAGGGATTCGGATCCCGGTTCTCCGGAAAAAGGCAAAGGAGATCGTCAAGGGAGACTGGAAGGGATTTTTGCAGGAATATGGAATTACCATAGAGGAGGCTGTGGCAAAACCATCAGAGGCAGAGGAATATTTTGAGGAAAAACAGCTTCAGGCTATGGTTTTAGGTTATCGGAAGGCTAAGACAGAAGAGGAGGCAAAGGAACTTTTAACTCTTTGCGCGAAGTTTATACCGAGCATTCAAAACTGGTCGGTAAACGATACCTTTTGCACGGGTCTTGTGCTGTCTCGAACCTATCCGGAGCTGGTATGGGATTTTTTAATGAAGTACCGGGCAAGCAGAGAGGAATTTGAACAGCGGGTAGTCGCGATCACCCTGATGTCCCACTATCTGACGGACGGCTATATTGACCAGGTATTAGAAGTGCTAGAGAGTCTGCGGCATGAAGGATATTATCAGAGAATGGGAGTGGCATGGGCTTTGGCGACGGCTTACGCGAAATATCCGGAAAAGACCATGGAGGTGCTAAAACGGGGAAAGCTTGAGGAATGGGTGTATCAAAAGGCGATTCAAAAGATGTTGGAATCCTATCGTGTTCCGGCAGAGGAGAAAGAAATGTTACGCGCGATGAAGCAGCAAGCCAGAACGTCGTCAAAAAGTCGCCTAAGGTAACTTTTTACATAGAATAGTCGGGAATAGGACTTGCCTTAGTTTGGTAAATAAACTATAATAAACAGCAAGATGAACCTGCCATGCCCTGGAGGGCAAGCCGCTTGGCAAAACCTCTGGTGGGTATGGGAGGTTTTTGTAATTTGACAGGAGGACGATTAGGATGAATTTATGGGAAAATCAGTATGTAACACAGCAAAACCGTTATCCGATGCACCATCCTTACGGTGCGTATGAAAGTGTGGAGCAGGCAAAGGGATGTGACAGGCAGACGTCCCGCTATGTCAAAAGCTTAAACGGGGACTGGGACTTTTATCTGGCAGAGAACCCGGAAGAAGCGCCGGAGGGCTTTTACCGGAAGGGCTATAACAGCGCAGGATGGGAGAAGCTTCCTGTACCGTCGAACTGGGAGCTGCATGGCTACGGTCATCCGGTTTATACCAATATTCTCTATCCATTTAACCGTACGACAGGCGATCACAGTTTTGAAACAGAGCTGACGGAGGGGCAGTATGAGGTGCTGGCGCCAAACGTACCAAAGGATAACCTGACAGGCTGCTATCGCACCGTATTTTCGGTAGAAGAGGAATTTTCAGGCAGAGATTTGCTGTTGGAATTCGGCGGTGTGGAATCGTGCTTTCTGCTCTGGGTCAACGGGGAATATGTCGGTTATTCTCAGGACAGCAAGTTAGATGCTTCCTTTGATATTACAGACTATGTAGAGATCGGAGAAAATGAGCTGGCAGTACAGGTGATGCGCTTTTGCGACGGAACCTATTTGGAGGATCAGGACTATTGGCATCTGTCCGGAATTTACCGGGATGTACGTCTGGTGGCAAAGCCGCGTCAAAGGATCCATGATTTTAAAGTAGAGACGTTGTTTGGAGATACGTTAGAGGAGGCAACGCTGCGTATTTTAGCGGAGCCTTATGAGAAAACATCTCGCTATGGGGAATGTCATGTACGCGCTACGCTCTATGATGGCGAGGGAAGCTTTGTAGTAAGCGCAGAAAGCCAACCGTTTGCCAAGTGTGGGTTTTATTTAATGCCGAAATTCCGTGCCGATTTTTCTATGCAGGTGGAAAAACCTATGCTGTGGAGCGAGGAAGCTCCGTATTTATATACCCTGGTGGTAGAGATGGTAGACGGAGCAGGTAAGACGACGGATATCGAAAGCACCAAAGTAGGCTTCCGGGAAGTGAAAATCAATGAACAGGGCGTTCTGCTCTTAAACCGGAGAAGGCTGCTGATACGGGGTGTGGATCTGCATGAGTTCTGCCCGGAGACAGGACGGTATTTAAGCAAAGAGGCAATCAGGGAGCAGTTGATGGTTCTGCGGAGAATCAATTTTAATGCAATCCGTACCAGTCATTATCCACATGCCTCTGCCTTTTATGAGCTGTGCGACGAACTGGGGATTTACGTAGTGGACGAGACAAATCTGGAAACGCATGGTTACGGCGGGCAGCTCTCGAATTCTCCGGAATGGAGCAATGCCTATTTGGAACGGCTGACCAGAATGGTCGTGCGGGATAAAAACCATCCATCCGTCCTGATCTGGTCACTGGGCAATGAGTCCGGTTCCGGGATGAACCATGCCGCGATGTATGGTTGGGCAAAGGAATATGACAAAACCCGTTACGTCCAATATGAGTCCGGGAATCCAAAAGGAAATATTTCCGATATCATTGCGCCGATGTATCCGAACCGATCATGGGTAGAAGAGGTGATGGCAGATCCGACCGATCTGAGACCATTTATCATGTGTGAATACGCCTATGCCAAAAGCAACAGCAACGGGAATTTTAAGGAATTTTGGGACTTGGTAGAGAAATATCCAAGATGCCAGGGTGGTTTTATCTGGGATTTTCAGGATAAGGCATTGGTACGAAAAGAAGAACACAGCGATGGTACAGACAGGAAAATACGTTACGGCTACGGCGGCGCGTTTGGAGAGGATGTATTGGATCCGGTGCCGGATATGTGCTTAAACGGTGTAGTATTTGCCGATTTGAGCGAAAAGCCTGCCTGTCTGGAAATCAGAAACTGCCAGGCTCCGGTAGCCATCCGTTACCGGGAGGCGGGACGGATGGAACCGGGAGGCTATGAGATTGTCAACCGATATTTGCTCCGGGATTTGTCTCATTTGGAAGTAAGCTGGGAGTTGATTCTGTATGGCAAATGTGTGGAGCAGGGAGTACTTCCTCTCTATCAGACTCCGGCAGAGCCAGAGTACCGGAAAAAAGGCGCCGGGAATCCGATGGCTGCTATGTTTGGCGGAAGCTTTAGCAAGTCAGCAGAACGAATGGAAATTCCTTACAATCAGGAGCTTGCCGCGACAGGAGAGAGCTTTTTGAATTTCCATGTGAGGCTGCGGGAAGAGACGGCTTATGCTCCGGCAGGCTTTGAAATTTACAGCAATCAGTTTCAGACAAAGGAATCGAAGCTTTATCATTTTACTGGCTTTCATATTGCGGAGTTTGCAGGAACGGATGAACTATCCGTAGATATGCCGAAGGTAGACCCAGAGCATCCGGACGCGCCACAGATCCTTCGGATCAGAGGCAGTCATATCGGTTTGGACTATGATATGCGAACTGGGGCATATCTGGAAATCACCAGTGAAGGAAAGCCTTGTATCTTAAAGGGGACGGACAATTTCTTCCGTGCGCCGACAGGAATTGATGAAGGACAGCACGATCCAGATGGCTGCTATGCCGGATCATGGAGAGCGCTTGGACTGGATCGGTTGGAGCCGGATAACGATGCTTCTACCGGGGTGTATCAGGGAGAGGATCATGTTCTGATCCGCAGCCGGATTTCCTATGCAAAGGGAGCTTTGATCGTAGAGCGGGAGACGCTTGTCCGAAACGGCAGTATTTTCATTTCCGGGGAGGTATTCCATCAAAGCAGTCTGGAGACGCTGCCGCGAATCGGTCTTTCCTTCCAGCTTCCGGGAGAGTTTGATCAGGTCAGATGGTATGGACGCGGCGCGGTCGAAACTTACCGGGATCGAAAGAGTACGATTCCGATAGGGGAATATCAGGGGACAGTAGCAGAGCAGTATGTGCCTTATTTGGGACCGGTAGAATGCGGTGGCAAAGAGGACGTACGGAACCTGACGCTTTCGGTTTCGGCGGAGAAAGCGGAACCAGGCTCTGATTCTGGAAGAAGCGTTTATATTGAGGGCGCCGAGCCGTTCCATTTTGACGTACATGATTACAGCATCGCTAGCTGCGCAGCAGCCGCGTATGAAGAGGAGTTAGAGAAAGCGCGGCGGGAGGACGGTCACACCTATCTGAATCTGGACGGGATTCATGCCGGATTGGGCGGCGATACCGGATGGACAAAGAACATCCACCCGGAATACCGGATTGGAAAGGGTGTTTATCGTTATAAATTTAATATCATTTTGTAAAGGAGAGGGAACAGGGATGAAAGCAAAGCTAAACGTAAACAAACAGGCAGTGATTGGTGCAATTGACAAGCGGATTTACGGGTCTTTTATCGAGCATTTGGGGCGCGCGGTATACGGCGGTATTTATGAGCCATCTCATCCGCAGGCGGATGAGATGGGCTTCCGCAAAGATGTATTGGAATTCGTTAAAAAGCTGCAGGTGCCGATTGTCCGCTATCCGGGCGGAAACTTTGTCTCCGGATATCATTGGGAGGACGGCATCGGCGATAAGGCAAAACGTCCGAGGAAAATGGAACTGGCATGGATGACGATTGAGACAAACCAGGTGGGGATCGATGAATTTCAGGAATGGGCAAAGCGCGCCGGAAGCGAAGTAATGATGGCAGTCAACCTGGGGACGCGCGGGGTAGAGGACGCCAGAAATCTGCTTGAATACTGCAACGGTACCACGGATACGTATTATGCAAACCTGCGCCGGGAAAATGGGTTTGAGGAACCGTTTGGGATTCGGGTATGGTGCCTGGGCAATGAGATGGACGGTCCATGGCAAATCGGTCACAAGACCGCCTATGAATATGGGCGTTTAGCCTGTGAAACCGCTAAGGTAATGAAGTGGGTAGATCCGTCGATTGAGCTGGTGGCATGCGGCAGCTCCAATCTGTTTATGCCGACTTTTGGCGAATGGGAACGTACCGTGCTGATGGAGACCTACGATCAGATCGACTATCTGTCGCTGCACAATTATTATGGGAACCAGGACGATGACACTCCGGCTTATCTGGGGCAGTCGTTGGATATGGATGCGTTTATCAAAGGTGTTATCAACATCTGCGATGCCGTAAAGGTGCAGAAAAAGAGCGATAAAACCATTCAGCTTTCCTTTGACGAATGGAACGTGTGGTTCCACAGCAACGAGCAGGACAAAAAAATCGAAAAATGGCAGATTGCGCCGCCGCAGCTAGAGGATATCTATACGTTTGAAGACGCTCTGGTAGTAGGAACGCTGCTGATTACTTTGCTAAAACATGCCGACCGGGTAAAGATGGCGTGTCTGGCGCAGCTAGTCAATGTAATCGCGCCGATTATGACGGAAAACGGCGGTTCTGCCTGGGCGCAGACGATTTTTTATCCGTTTTTACATGCTTCTGTCTATGGACGGGGATATGCCTTAGAGACGGTATGTGAATGCGACACTTATACGGTAAAACGAAAAGTAGCGTCTCCGATGGCTGCCGACCGGACTATGGAAATTCCGTATGTAGAGAGCATCGCCGTATTGAGCGAGGACGAACAGGCGTTGACGATCTTTGCAGTCAACCGTTCTTTGGAGGAAGAAGAAAAACTGGAGTTGGATCTGACCGGATTAGAAGGATTTCATCAGGCAGAACATATCGTACTGGTACATGAAAATATGAAAGCAGTCAATACCAAAGACGATCCGAATCAGGTAGCGCCAAAGACACTTCCGTTAGAGGAGGGCAGTCAGGTAACGCTCCCGGCTCATTCCTGGAATGTGATCCGTCTGAAAAAATAAAGAGAAAAGGGGAAAAAGCATGGATCAGACAAGTGCAGCAAATATAATAGCAGAAGGCAAGGCTGTCCTGGGAATCGAGCTGGGCTCTACCCGTATCAAAGCCGTGCTGATCGACGAAAAAAAACAGCCGCTTGCTTCCGGTAGCCACGACTGGGAAAACCGGTTAGAGGACGGTGTCTGGACGTATCATTTGACGGATATCTGGGAAGGGCTGGCAGACTGCTACCAAAACTTAAAAGAAGACGTGCAAAAGACTTACGGGGTCAGGCTGAATCGTCTGGCTGCTATGGGGATTTCCGCCATGATGCACGGCTATATGCCGTTTGACGAAGAGGGAGAACTGCTGACAGAGTTTCGTACGTGGCGGAATACTTCCACCGGAGAAGCGGCAAAGGAGCTGTCTGACTTGTTTTCCTACAATATTCCGCAGCGTTGGAGCATCGCTCATTTGTATCAGGCTATCTTAAATAAAGAAGAGCATGTGTCAAAGATTCGCTACCTGACGACCCTGGCAGGCTATGTTCACTGGAAGCTAAGCGGACAGAAGGTTATCGGCGTAGGAGATGCGTCCGGTATGTTTCCGATTGCCACGAAGCAGGCGCAGGACGGCGAGGCATCAGACAGACAGACGCCAGGGTATGAATCACGGATGATAGAGCAGTTTGAAAAGCTTTTGGAAGAAAAAGGCTATTCCTATCCGTGGGCATTGACGGAAATTTTACCGGAAGTATTGCCTGCCGGAGCAGAAGCGGGAGAACTCAGTGAGGAAGGAGCAAGGCTCTTAGATCCAAGCGGAGAGCTGGCGGCAGGAATTCCGCTGGCGCCGCCGGAAGGAGATGCCGGTACCGGAATGGCAGCTACGAACAGCGTGCGTGTAAAGACCGGGAACGTTTCGGCTGGAACTTCTATTTTTGCTATGATAGTATTAAAGGAAGAACTGAAGCACTATTACGAGGAAATTGATATGGTGACAACTCCGGCGGGTGATCCGGTAGCGATGGTACATTGCAACAACTGTACCTCTGATTTGAACGCCTGGGTAGAGCTGTTTGAAGAGGTGCTGGATCTGTTCGGGACGCTTCCGGATCGGAACAAGCTTTATGAAAAGCTTTACCGCCGCGCACTGGATGGCGATCTGGACTGCGGCGGGCTGTTAGCCTACAACTATTATTCCGGAGAGCCTGTTACCGGTTTTTCAGAAGGGAGGCCGTTGTTTGTCCGTCAGCCGGACGCTGCCTTTACGCTGGCTAACTTTATGCGTACCCATTTGTTTACGGCTCTGGGCGCCTTGAAGGTAGGACTGGACATTCTTTTGAAAGAAGAAAAAGTCGGAATCGAAGCGATGACCGGACACGGCGGTCTCTTTAAGACCAGAGAAGTAGGGCAGAGCTTTATGGCTGCGGCGATTGGCAGCCCTGTGACCGTCATGGAAACTGCAGGAGAAGGCGGAGCCTGGGGAATGGCACTGCTTGCGGCTTACCGTTTAGCCTGCAGAAAAGCGGAACACAGCGTTTCTGCCAAGCTGCCGCTTACGCTGGCTGACTGGCTGTCAGAGGAAGTCTTTGCCGGGAGCGAAGGACTGACCTGGAATCCGGATCCGGAGGATGCGGCTGGCTTTGAACGCTTTATGGAACACTACCGCAAGGGGCTAACGATAGAAGAAGCCGCTACAAAGTGGAATTAAGAGCAGGAGAACAACGATGTTAGAGAGATTAAAGAAGGAGGTTTGGCAGGCGAATTTGCTGCTGCCAAAGTACCATTTGGTGACGTTTACCTGGGGCAATGTCTCCGGGATCGACAGAGAGACCGGGCTTATCGTAATCAAGCCCTCTGGAGTAGAATATGAGGAGATGAAGCCGGAGGATATGGTAGTGGTCAGCCTGGAGGGGGACGTTGTAGAGGGACGTTTGAAGCCGTCTTCCGATACGCCGACCCATCTGGAATTGTATCAGGCTTTTCCGACGCTTGGCGGAATCGTCCATACCCATTCCCGTTGGGCGACGATTTTTGCTCAGGCAGGGAAGGGAATTCCGGCGCTTGGTACGACTCACGGCGATTATTTTTACGGGGAAATCCCTTGTACAAGAAAAATGACGCCGGGAGAAATCGCCGGCGAGTATGAAAAGGAAACGGGAACGGTGATTCTCAAGCGCTTTTTGGGCAGCGCCGATCCGGAGTCTGTTCCGGCGGTGCTGGTTCACAGCCACGGACCGTTTGCCTGGGGAAAAGATCCGTACGAGGCGGTACACAACGCGGTAGTGTTGGAGGAATGCGCGATGATGGCTTGGCATACGCTTATGCTTACGCCGGATATCCCGCCGATGCAACAGGAGCTGTTGGATAAGCATTATCTTAGAAAGCACGGGGCAAATGCGTATTATGGACAGGAGCCGGGCGATAGCCGGTGACAGGAAACAGGTGCAGGCAATCTGATTTTCGGATTTGCCCTGCACCTGTTTTTGCTTGCTTTCTTTCTGTTGCTCTATGAAATCTGATTGATTTAGTAGGGAGTTCAGGGTATAATGGTAGTGAGGTCATATACCTTTTGGGAATGGCTTTTGCATTTCCTGTCATATAAAAGGAGGTTTATGGCGGATGGATACGGAAATAAAAAATGCGGTCAGTGCGACAGAGCAGGACGCACAATATGATGACAAGGCAAAACGTCTGTTGGGAAATAAAATCATTTTAGCGCATATTTTAGTAAAAACGGTTGATGAATTCCGGGGAATGAACCCAAAAGATGTGGTATCGTATATTGAGGGGGAGCCCTTTATCAGTGTGGTTCCGGTAGAGCCGGGGCTGACCAATGTAGAAAAAATACTGTCTGACGGCGGTTTGAAAAACGGACAGCGTATTGTTGGATTGAATACAGAAAATATGGAGATTAACGAAGGACTGATACGATTTGATATTATTTTTTATGTACGCATGAAAGATGGGAGTGCTATGTGTAATCTTTCACAGGGGATCAGGGAAAAAGGCGGGGCAGAGAGAGAAGAAAAAATTATCTTAAATATGCACAGAGAAGGCTATACATCAGAACAAATAGCAAAAGTAGTGGAAAAAACCATTGGAGAGGTAGAAGCTATTATAAATAGGAGAGAGCCTGCACGGTTCGAATGACGGCTATAACAGCAATCATTGTGTCATCGTTTTAAACGACGGTGTTCGCTATGTGGAAAAATCACTTTCCTTGGCACGCTATATGAAGGACGTATACAAAAACGGTCTGGTTATAGGGGGAAGCGTGGCAGACGAACAGGAGATGGAGGAAGCCCTGTGGGGATTGGAAATTACTTTAAAAACTCGCTTTGGAGACGGGTTTCGCGCCAGCAGCGTAGGGCTTGGCATGTCAGGAAACGGGAACGGAAGGAATTCCGATGAAAGGATTTTTCTATCGGGACAAAAGTCATCGTACTATCGTGCATTTTACGCATCAGGGGCGGGATTATTCGTTTGTTCAGGCGCTTAAAGCGTTGTGTCTTGCCCTGCCGGATTCAAACAAGAGATCGCAGTGGGAAGAGGAAATGAGACTGTACGGCGATTATTTAAAAGAGCTGTACCAGATGACGGTAGTGTGGTTTTCGTTCCGCGGAAACAGCGCGATTCATTTGGGGATGGGAAAAGCGGCGGCTTTGATAGGAAGCTATTTTTCAGATCCGAAGCTGGCGGAGATTGCCAAAGAACAGCTTTATTGGGTAGCGGGGAAAAATCCGTTCTGTCAGCCTCTGATGTATGGAGAAGGTCGTCGTTATGCTCATCAGGATGCGAACTATCTAGGGGAAATGACCGGAGAACTGCCGGATGCCGATAAAGAGCCGTTTTCTTTTCTGGGACAGATGGCACATCATACGGTAGACGTTACGCAGGAGGAAAGTTTTGAACTGGTAAAAGGAATGTTAGAAGAATTTATGCCTTTGTTTACATCCCGGTATTTTAATGTCTGCGCGGACGAAACGTTTGATCTTGGCAAAGGAAGAAGTAAGAAGGAAGGAGAGAGAGTCGGGAAACAGGAGCTTTATTTGTCCTTTTTAAAAAGAGTGTGCAATCTGGTAGTAGAGCATGGACGGATTCCGATGTTCTGGGGGGATATTATCTGTGAATTTCCGGAGGCAGTCAACGAGCTGCCAGAGGGAACGATTTGCCTAAACTGGGGCTATTCTCCGACGCAAAGCGCAGAAGACACAAAGAACTTTCAGAAGGCAGGGGCGCTTCAATATGTATGCCCGAGGGTACAGGGCTGGAATATCCTGGTAAACGATAGCAAAGGAGCCTATGAGAATATCAGCCGGATGTGCCACTACGCCAAGGAATATGGCGCGGTGGGTGTATGGAATACGGATTGGGGAGATTATGGGCATATCAACCATCCGGAATTTTCGGTGCCTGGTATGATCTACGGAGCGGCATTTTCTTGGAATGGTCAGATAAGGGAGCGAGAAGAAATCAACCGCGCGATTTCCAAAATAGAATACGGAGATTCTAGCGAAACTCTGGTTGAGGTGATTTCCGGGCTGTATGACTGTAGTGTTTTTTCCTGGTTTTTTATGGTAGCCTTTAAAGAACGGTGTCAAAAGAGAGCAGGTCTGGAAGCGGATCGGTATGACATTCAGAACGTAAAGTGGGAGCGGATGGAGGAAGCCGAGAAAAGCTTTATGAAGGGATAGGCAGTATAAAAGAATACGGAAGAAAAAATATATGTCTATCTGTTGGCGGCGGAATTGGAACACTGGTATTGGCGATATCGTCTGCTTTGGTATATGGTCAGCCGGGAGTCCGAACTGTACCGGATTGGAGAAGTGATCGGCTGGTATGGGGACTACCTTCGCAGTTAAAAAGAAAAACGAATGAAAATTAGGACTTTCTTTCTTGGAAAACTTGTGATATACTCTATGAGACGTACGGATAAAAGAAAGAAAGGATGTAAGAAAAATGAAGGATAAGAGCCAGGGAAGTATAAAGCTGGCGGGCTTTCTGGCTGCCTTAGCGTTGACGGTATTGATGACGCTTGGCGTGCTGGGAGGTTTTGGCAGCGCAGAGGGCATTAAGCTGGGGCTGGATCTGGCAGGCGGCGTCAGCATTACCTACGAGACAGTAAAGGAGGATCCAACTCAGACTGAGGTAGACGATACGATATATAAAATGCAGCAGCGTGCGGATAACTACAGCACGGAATCTGCCGTATATCAGGAAGGAGACCGCAGGGTAGTAGTTGATATTCCGGGCGTACAGGATGCCAACCGGATTTTGGAGGAACTAGGGAACGCCGGTTCGATTCAGTTTATTCCGGTAGAGGGCAATATGACGCTGGGAGAGGACGGCTATACCCTGGATTATACGATAGAAGAGCTGTATGAAAAAGGACAAGTTGTAATCGACGGATCCGATATTACCACAGCCAGCCCAAAAGCTTACAATGATACGATTGGTGTCGATTATATTGTTATTCTGGAGTTAAATGCCTCCGGCGCCAACAAATTTGCCAAGGCAACCGAGGAATATTTGGGACAGGAGATTGCCATTGTATATGACGGTAAGGTTATTTCCTGGCCGACTGTACAAAATGTGATTTCCGACGGAACGGCTACTATCAGCGGTCAGAGGGATATGCAGGAGGCGAGTAACTTAGCCTCAACAATCCGTATCGGCGCGCTGCCGTTGGAGTTAAAGGAAGTGCGTTCTAACGTGGTCGGCGCGAAGTTAGGAGAAGAAGCAATTCAGACAAGCTTGTTAGCAGGCGCGGTGGGATTGATTTTGATTTTTCTCTTTATGATTGTATTTTACCGGATTCCTGGTCTGGCAGCTAGTTTGGCTTTGATTTTTTATGTAACGCTGGAACTGATTTTGTTAAATTTACTGGATATTACCCTCACCCTGCCTGGTGTGGCTGGTATCGTCCTTTCCATCGGAATGGCAGTGGATGCGAACGTCATTATTTTTACGAGAATCCGGGAAGAGCTGGCGACCGGAAAAACCGTGGCGTCTTCTATGAAGCTCGGATTTTCCAAAGCGCTTTCTGCGATTGTAGACGGAAATGTGACTACCTTGATTGCAGCGGCGATTTTGGCTGTGTTGGGTTCCGGTACGGTAAAGGGCTTTGCCTATACGCTGGCACTTGGTATTATTTTATCCATGTTTACGGCGTTGTTTGTAACAAGATTTGTTTTAAAGGCATTGTATCAGATAGGCTTTGACAAAGAGAAATTTTACGGTATCCAGAAAGAGCGGAAAGTCTTTGATTTTATCAAGCTTTCGCCAAAGTGCTACATTCTTTCCGGGCTGGTGATTGTAGTAGGGATTGTGTTCCTCTTTATCAACCGTTCTACGATTGGGGGAGCCTTTAACTACGGATTGGATTTTAAGGGCGGAACCTCTACCGAAGTATTTTTTGACGGCGAACTGCCTGGCAACGACGAGATTTCCTCCTTTGTAGCAGGCGTAATCGGCGACAACGAGGTCGATGTAGCGCCGGTAGTCGGCGACAATGCGGTAATCATTAAGACAAAGGAATTAAACTTAGAAACGAGAACTGCTCTTTCAGAAGCGTTTTCCAGCGAATATGGAATTGACGGCGAACGGATTACAAACGAAAGCATCAGCGCGGCAGTAAGCGGAGAAATGAAGCGGGATGCGATGCTGGCAGTGATTATCGCTACGCTTTGTATGTTGATTTATATTTGGATTCGCTTTAAGGATTTCAGCTTTGGATCGAGCGCGGTAATCGCTTTGGTTCATGACGTTTTGGTAGTCGTGACGCTTTACGCGGTGATTAAGCTGACCGTTGGTACGACATTTATTGCCTGTATGCTGACGATTGTCGGATATTCGATTAATGCAACGATCGTAATTTTTGACCGTATTCGGGAAAACAAAGCAGAAATGCTTAAAAAGGACACGTTGGAGGATGTGGTCAACAACAGTATTACCCAGACAGTCAGCCGTAGTATCAATACTTCGTTGACGACCTTTATTATGGTATTTGTTCTCTATCTGTTCGGTTTGGATTCCGTCAAGGAATTTGCCTTGCCGCTGATGGTAGGCGTGATCTGCGGAGCTTATTCGTCTATCTGTATTACCGGCGCCCTGTGGTATCATTTTAAAGGGGTATTTGGAAAGATGGCAGAAAAGAGAATAAAAGAATAAATAAGAATCCTGCCCGGAGAACTTTCCTATTATATAAAAAATAAGGGAACAGGATGAAAAAAGAAAAAGGAGGCAGCGGATGGAATTGAAAGAGGCAATTCTCTCTGCCTGCAATGTGGCACCGGATCTGGTTTGGATTGATCCGGTGCTTTTTGCAGAGGAATGGCAGGAGAAAAAGGGACTCGGCGGCTGTTTTGCCGGGCTGGCAAAGCAGGTACTTGCACGAAGGAGCCGGATAGAGAAAACCGAAGAAGCAGCAGAGAAAGTGGCAGAAGAAAGCATTCGCCTGGCGTTGCGGAATGAGGTATTGAGAAAAGAGAAGGAGAAAACGGAAAAGCTGGATATGGTGCTGCGTTGTCGAAAGATGGCGTTTCCGCTGATGGAGTGGTTTCAGGAAAACGCCCGGATATTACGTTGGCGTTCCGAGCCTCGTCCTTATTATGTCTGGATTTCGGAAATCATGTTGCAGCAGACACGGGTAGAGGCGGTGAAGGGATATTTTGACCGTTTTATAGAAAGTCTGCCGGATATCCAGGCATTGGCAGAGTGTCCGGAAGAAAAGCTCTTAAAGCTTTGGGAGGGACTGGGATATTATAACCGGGTACGGAATCTGCAAAAGGCAGCCAGGCAGATCATAGAGGACTATGAGGGGAAGCTGCCGGATTCCTATGAAAAGCTGCAAAAGCTTCCAGGAATCGGGAGCTATACGGCAGGAGCGATTGCCAGCATCGCTTATGGGAAGCCGGCTCCGGCAGTAGACGGAAATGTTTTGCGGGTATTAAAGCGGCTGACGGGAAGCCGGGATGATATTACAAAGCCAGCGGTAAAAAAAGAGGCAGAGCTGTTGTTCGGCGCGTTGGCAAAGTGGGTAGAACAGGCAGGAGGGAAGCCGGGGAACTTGAACCAGGCGTTGATGGAATTGGGGGCGACGGTCTGTCTGCCAAACGGAAAGCCATCCTGTGAAAACTGCCCGGTAGAAAGTTTATGCCGGATTGCCGGAACAAAGGAATGGCAGGAAATCCCGGTTAAGCCTGCAAAAAAAAGCCGTAAGATAGAGGAACGAACGGTATTTGTGATTTCGCAGGGAGAGAGAGTCGGACTTTGCAAGCGTCCGGAAAAGGGGCTGTTAGCCGGGCTTTGGGAGCTGCCCAATACAGAAAGAAAGCTTTCGCCGGAAGAGGCGGGGCAGTTTTTAGAGGAAACGCTGGGGATAGAAGCTGTAGAGCTGCTCTCTTTAGGGGAGGCGAAGCATATCTTTTCCCATGTGGAATGGCGGATGGTCGGTTATGCGGTGAAGGTGGCAGAGTATGTGAAGGTACGTTCGCCGATTCGGATGGTAACAGGGCAGGAATTGGAAAAAGAATACAGTTTGCCGTCGGCATTTGAAGCATATCGACCGGAAACTTAAAATTTGTTAAAACGTTTGACTTGCCGGGGTGGACAACAAAAAAGAGAGGAGAATAGTGTGAAAAATCAGGCAAGGTAGTCTATATACAAACTACCTTGTTTTGTTATTGCCTCATTTCTGACAGGTGGTTATGTATGAAAATGTGGACATGATATACTGGAAAATCCCAAAATCTTCAAAGAAATTTTACTGTCAGATTCTAGGGAAAACTGGAATGAAAAAAATAAATATAGACTTTTTCAAAAAGTAATGGTATGTTAACGCCAGTCCGAGAGGCAGAGGCGGTTGTGGTAGTGGGCAGACCCTTGTAATAACAGCGGACTATGGCTGTCTTTGCTTTAAGGGTGAGCAAAACAAAAAGGAGAGGAGATTTCAGGATGAAAAAACTTAACACCAAAAAAGCTCTGGCGCTTCTTTTGGCACTTACCTTTGTGATGTCTGCATTGGCAAGCTGTGAAAAAGGCGGAGACGACAAAGAAACAGACGCAAAACACCGACAGGTAATGAAGCAGAAGGTGAAGACCAGGCGGCAGGAGACGAGTGGAGTTGGCTGCTACCGGAGAAGAGGGAAATTTCGATTTGGCTTGCTTGGTCAAACGAATATGCCAACAGTCCGGATGATTTGTATGCAGTTAAGAAAATCGAAGAAAACACGAATGTTCATGTCAACTGGGTAACGGTATTAGGAGCGGAGGCTTCTGAAAAATTCGGTCTTTTGATGGCTTCTGGCGATTACCCGGATATTTTAAGACAGGCAGAGGCTTATTATACAGGTGGTTTGGTACAGGCGTGTAACGACGGTGTTGTTTATGATCTGACAGAAGCAGTACCACAGTATATGCCGCATTATCAGGCGCTTCGGGAATCCAATGAAAAGCTTTCCAAAGATACTGTAACGAATGACGGCAGGATGGTATGTGTCTCCGTCAGGATTGGCTGGATGAGCTGGGTATGGAGACTCCGGTAACGATTGATGATTGGCACGATGTATTAAAGGCATTTAAGGATAATTATAATTGTGAAGCGTCTCTTTTAATAGCTGCAAAAACAAGCTATGACAGTATGCACCATTTCCTTTCAGCCTATGGCGTGTTGGGAGAATTTTCTTACACAACGGAACCGTAAAATACGAACCATTAGAAGAAGGCTATAAACAATGGGTACAGTTGTTCCGTGACTGGTATGGAGAAGGCTTGATCGATCCAAACTTTATCAGCAATGAGGCAGCTCTCATGCCGTCGGCTGAATATATGGGAACCCGACGTGCCGGAGCCAGCACCAACATCTGGGGCTTAACGGCAGATACTTACAAGCTGCAGGGCTATAATCAGGAGGAAAACTTCTTCCTGGCAGGTGTAACGACTCCTGTATTAAACGAAGGCGATACTGCGCAGATTGGTATGGCTACCAGTGAGCTGACCAAGGAAACCTTGTCTATGTACACTTTGGTAACAAGTGATTTTGGTCTGTACAACTGGGCGATGTTCGATCCGATGTATGAAGGGATGAGAACGTTAGAGGCTTATACTCCTTGGAATGAGTCAAAGTTTGAGAGGATGAAACCATTAAATACAACAATTTGTATACCAGTATCCAGACTCTGGTACAGGAGATACGATTAAGTTTATTACAGGAACTAAGCCGATGGAAGAGTACGATACTTTCGTACAGGGTTTGTACAATTATGGAATCGAAGAATGTATCGGATATAAGCAG
>CAJUFW010000017.1:30605-31580 GCA_910585655.1 uncultured Lachnospiraceae bacterium | reverse complement strand
ATGTGACTGGAGTTCAGACGTGTGCTCTTCCGATCTATGAGGAAGTATTGATTCAGGCATTACAAGATTACTTTTCTGAAATGCTGAAACAGAAAAAGAATGTGATCCAGAATGTTGTCCGTGAGTTTCAACGTATCTATAAAGCAAAGGATGAAAATATAGAATACGAAAAAGAATTAAACCAGCAGATTGTCAAACTACAGAAAACCCGGCAGAAATATATGGATATGTACACAGACGACCTGATCTCCCGCGAAGAACTGAATACCAAAATTGGCGGTATGCGTAAGGAAATTGAGCGGCTTGAAAACGAACTGAAAATGGTTTCCTACCATTTGACAAAAGGAGAACAATTAGAGTATATTCTTGGCAATACCTTCAAAGCAGTAGAAGATATTACAGACGTACATCAGATGACCAATGAACAACTCAAACAGATTATCCAGAAAATTGAAGTGGATAAAGAAGGCAATGTGGATATTTTTCTACGCCTGTTCGGAGATTTGGGACTGGAAGAAGCCGTATTGATCGAGAATACATCAAATACGACTGGAAATGAGCCCAATATAGTGGGAAATAAGCCAAATACACCAGAAAACAATAACGTTCTAAATAGTGACAACCATACATAAGGACGTTACCGAACGCCTAGCTCAAATCAATCCAAGCTTAGCAAGTCAGGCAAGGCTTGTGCTGGATCTAAACAAATCCGAGCGTCATATCCGGGGCGGGATGGCGACTAAAGAAAAATACCTGCACCAACATCAACTCTGTAGTGAAAGTGGATGCTAAAGACGAAATGTCGTTTTATGACTTGGCTTGGATTCCGGCTAGGAACAGATCGACCAGAGAAAAGAGGAATTCCCGACCATAGCCATGCTCCTCGATATAGTGTGCCTCCCGCGGCAGGATACGTTGGGCAGCGCCCATTACGGATTGGGTAAATAGGTTCATCATGTATTGTGGGGAGGAGTT
>CAJUFW010000017.1:17808-30595 GCA_910585655.1 uncultured Lachnospiraceae bacterium | reverse complement strand
TCAGGCGGATGCTTCCGTCGTGTACCCCTTCCTCCAGACAGAGTGTTCCCTAGGAGCTTTCGATATCGTTGGCGTTTCGGAAGAGGGAGGACATTTCCTCGTCCGGATAACGGTCGGTAAAAATCTGGTCGAATTCATCCAAAAAACGGATTTCCGGGATATGGTCAGTCAGGGCAGAGACATAAGCTTTGGAAAAAGAAGCAAATTTTTCATAGCCGTTTTTACAGGTGGGTATGTTTTTTTGGCTTTCCGATGGTACAGCGTTGTCTAAAGTGCAAAGGATATCAACGGCAATATAAAAGGAAAGGATTTCTTTGCTTGGAAAACGGCGGTAGAGCGTACTGCGGCCTATCTGCGCCTGGGCTGCAATGTCCTTCATTTCGGTTTTTCGGATTCCCTGTTCTAAAAATAAGGTTTTGGCAATTGCCAGGATCGAACGGTCTATTTCATCAAGATGTTTCATTTTCATCTTCCTTTCTTCTTCTAACTTTACCAAAAAAGAGATATTTTTTCAACATCCATCCTCTGTTTTTATAAAATAGGGGAGAGAAAACACGAAAAAGCTATAAAAATATAAAATCTGCAAAAAAAAGAAAAATGTGTTTTGAAAATAGATAAAACTGTGGTATAATAGATATTATGGTTAGTATGCCCCGTTTTGTATGGTGCAGGACGGGAGAATCAAGAAGGAAAGAGGGATATGTGATGCCAACATTTAAGGGAGGGGTTCATCCATACGATGGGAAGGATTTGTCCAAGGATAAGCCGATCGTGTTGGTGCAGCCGGAAGGCGATATGGTATTTCCGGTTGTGCAGCATATCGGCGCCCCAGCGAAGCCGGTAGTAGCCGTAGGAGACACTGTTCTGGTAGGGCAGAAGATCGCAGAGGCAGGCGGTTTTGTTTCTTCCAATATCATCAGCTCGGTATCGGGTAAGGTGAAGGTCATTGAGCCTCGCCTGACCGTGAACGGGAAAAAGGTATTGTCCATTGTCATTGTCAATGATGAGGAATACCGGACTGTCCCTGGCTTTGGGGAAAAGAGGGACTATACCAAGCTGTCTAAGGATGAAATCAGGGAGATCGTAAAGGAAGCAGGTATTGTCGGTCTGGGCGGCGCAGGCTTCCCGACTCATGTCAAGCTGACTCCAAAGAACCCGGAGGCGATCGATCATGTCATTGTAAATGCTGCGGAATGTGAACCGTATCTGACCTCGGATTACCGAATCATGTTGGAAGAGCCACAGAAGCTGGTCGGAGGTCTGAAAGTCCTATTGCGTCTGTTTGAAAAGGCGAAAGGCGTTATTGCGATTGAGGACAATAAGCCGGAAGCGATTCGCGTGATGCAGGAGGCAGTATCCGGAGAAAGTAATATTTCTGTGGTATCTTTAAAAACCAAATATCCGCAGGGAGCAGAGCGTCAGGTCATTTCTATGGTGACGGGCAGGAAGATCGGATCAGACAGACTTCCGGCAGACGTAGGCTGTATTGTGAATAACGTAGACACTGTGATTTCTATTTATAATGCGGTATGCGAGACAACACCGTTAATCCGTCGGATCATTACTCTGACGGGGGATGCCGTGCGTAATCCGATCAATGTCAATGTGCGGATTGGTATGCACTATGCAGAGATGTTAAAGCAGGCAGAGGGCTTTGTGGAGGATCCGGAAAAGATAATTTCCGGCGGTCCGATGATGGGACAGGCATTATCTACCTTAAACATCCCGGTAACAAAGACGTCTTCTTCCTTGCTGGCGTTTAAAAAGGACTCTGTTGCTGCAGAACAGGTGACGGCTTGTATCCGCTGCGGACGTTGTGTATCGGTCTGCCCAATGAGGCTGGTGCCAAAGAAGTTAGCGGAAGTTGTGCTGCGTGAGGATTACGAAGCATTTGAAAAGATGCACGGGATGGAATGTTATGCGTGTGGAAGCTGTACCTATGTCTGCCCGGCAAAGAAACCGCTTACACAGCTTTGCGTAGAGGGAAAGCAAGGTGTGGCAGCCAGCCGCAAGGCAAAGGCATAAGAAAGCCTGAATAGAAAGAAAGAGGTGTAACACTTGAGTAAGATATATAATGTATCCGCATCCCCGCATATCCGGGATCATGTGAATACGACAGATATTATGTTTGACGTTGTTGTAGCGTTGCTTCCAGCCAGTATTTTTGGTATTTATAATTTCGGGCTGAGCGCGTTTTTGACCATTTTGATTACCGTTGCTACCTGTGTGCTGACGGAGCTGGTGTATGAGGTACTGATGAAACAGAGAGTGACGATAGGTGATCTTTCTGCCGTTGTTACCGGTCTTTTGCTCGCTCTGAACCTGCCGCCTACGGTTCCGTGGTGGATTTGTGTGCTGGGCGGAGTGTTTGCTATTTTAGTAGTAAAAATGCTGTTTGGCGGAGTCGGACAGAATATTATGAATCCGGCTCTGGCAGCTCGCTGCTTTTTGCTGATCAGTTTTGCAGGGCATATGACTAATTTTGTGATGGATGGGGTATCCGGTCCTACTCCGTTAGCTGTCCTTAAAGAAGGCGGTAAGCTGAATTTGCTGAGCATGTTTTTCGGTACTACAGGCGGGACGATTGGAGAGACCTCCGCGCTGGCTATTTTGCTGGGCGCGGCATATCTGCTGATCAAGAAGGTCATTACCTGGAGGATTCCGGTAATCTATATTGTGACGACGGTTTTATTTACCGGGATTTTCCATAAAAACGGCTTTGCTCCGGAGTTTATGGCGGCACAGGTTTGCGGCGGCGGTCTTCTTTTAGGCGCGTTCTTTATGGCAAACGACTATACCACCAGCCCGATTACCGTATGGGGACAGGTGATTTATGCCGTTATCTTGGGTATTTTAACAGGTGTCTTCCGTACATACGGAGCCAGTGCGGAGGGTGTATCCTATGCAATTATTCTCTGTAACCTTTTGGTTCCGTTGATTGAGAAGATTACCATTCCGAGGTCATTTGGAAAGGCAGGTGCAAAGCATGGCAACAAGTAAGACAAACAACCAAAGTTTTATCAAAGACGCCCTGGCGCTGTGTCTCATTACCTTAGTGGCAGGCGCACTGCTGGGCTTTGTATATGAGCTGACCAAAGGACCGATTGAAGAGGCAAAGCTCAAAGAAAAGCTTTCTGCTTATGAGTCCGTATTTCCGGAAGCTGCTGATTTTGCAGAGGATGAGGCGGTGAAGGCAGCCGTAACTTCTGAAGCCTATACCAATGCTTTAGCGGCGGCAGGCGTAGACCGGGCTGCGGTACAGGAAGCATATCAGGCGCTGGATGCTTCCGGCAATGTGATTGGTTATGCGATGGTCACGGATTCGACCAACGGTTATTCCGGGCAGATTTCTATCAGCGTAGGCATTAAATTAGACGGAACGATTTCCGGGATGGAATTCCTGGTGATGAACGAGACACAGGGAATCGGAGCGAAAGCAACTGAGCCGGATTTCATGAATCAGTTTGTAGGAAAAACGACCGATCAGTTTGCTTTAGGCGAAAACGTCGATGCGATGTCGGGTGCTACCGTAACCAGTAAGGCTGTCACCAATGCAATGAATGCCGCATTGGTTTTTGTGCAGCAGATGTCGGCGGCACAGTAAGGAGGGCTAAACAAGAATGAAACGATATATGGAACGTTTATGGAACGGCATTATCAAGGAAAATCCTATTTTTGTTCTGATGCTGGGTATGTGTCCGACCTTGGCAGTAACGACTTCTGCTACCAACGGTCTGGGAATGGGATTGACGACTGCCGTAGTATTGATTATGTCCAATGCGCTGATTTCCATGCTGCGGAAGATGATTCCGGACAGAGTGCGTATTCCGGCGTATATTGTAGTAGTAGCGTCCTTTGTGACGATTGTACAGCTTTTGCTACAGGCTTATTTAAAGAGTCTAAATGATGCGTTGGGTATCTATATCCCGTTGATCGTAGTAAACTGTATCATCTTAGGTCGGGCAGAGGCTTATGCTTCAAGGAATTCTGTCGGTCTGGCTATTTTTGATGGTATTGGTATGGGATTGGGCTTTACCGTTGGTCTGACCTGTATCGGTCTGGTACGTGAGATTTTGGGCGCAGGGACGATTTTTGGAGCTGCCGTTATGCCAAAGGCTTATGAGCCGATTACGATTTTTGTAAAACCGGCAGGAGCGTTCCTGGTTGTAGCGATATTAGGCGCTCTGCAGAATAAGTTTAAGTTAAAATCTGCGACAAACGGCTCTGTACCGGCGACGGCAGGGTGTGGCGGAAGCTGTGACAAATGTTCCGGAAGCGCCTGTGCGGAAAATCATGCCAGGATTGCGGAGAAAAAGTAGCGAGATTAGGAGGGAAAGATAGTGAAGGATTTGATTTTACTATTTGTATCAGCCGCGCTGGTCAATAACGTTGTATTGACACAGTTCCTGGGGATTTGCCCGTTCCTTGGCGTATCCAAAAAGGTCAAGACGGCAGCCGGGATGGGAGCTGCGGTTATTTTCGTCATTACACTGGCGTCAATGTGTACGTTTGCGATTCAGAAATTTATCCTGGATCCGTTAGAACTGAGGTATTTGCAGACGATTGTCTTTATTCTGGTGATTGCGGCGCTGGTACAGTTTGTAGAAATGGTATTAAAAAAGATCAGCCCGGCGCTTTACAATGCACTGGGAGTTTATTTACCTTTGATTACTACCAACTGTGCCGTATTAGGTGTAGCGATCAACAACATTCAGTTTGAACATACCTTTTTGCAGAGCATTTTCTACTCGGTAGGAATTGCTTCCGGCTTTACGCTGTCGATCGTGATTCTTGCCGGTCTCCGGGAGCGGATGGAGAACAATACAGAGATTCCTAAGTCTTTTCAGGGGTCTCCAATCGTACTGATTACGGCAGCCCTGATGGCGATTGCGTTTAGCGGCTTTGCAGGACTCATGTAAAAAAGGAGGAAACGAAGAGATGGATATTATGACTATTGTAATTTCGGCAGCGCTGATTGGCGGCGTTGCTTTGCTCGTCGGATTACTCCTTGGTATAGCAGGAAACTTTTTCCGGGTAGAAGTAGACGAACGGGAACTGGCAGTACGGGAAGCACTTCCAGGAAATAATTGCGGTGGCTGCGGCTATCCGGGCTGCGACGGACTGGCAAAGGCGATTGCAGCAGGCGAGGCTTCGGTCGGCGCCTGTCCGGTAGGAGGAGCGGCAGTGGCAGAGGCGATTTCTTCGATTATGGGAGTAAGCGCCGGCAAGACGGTTCGTCAGGTAGCCTTTGTAAAATGCGGCGGAACCTGTGACAAAGCTAGTTATAAAGGAAATTATTTTGGCGTACAGGATTGTAAAAAGGCGGCAGTGGCACCAGGGCAGTCTGGGAAAGCGTGTTCTTTTGGCTGTATGGGGCTTGGAACATGTGTCAGGACTTGCCCATTTGATGCGATCCATGTAGAGAACGGAATTGCCGTAGTGGATAAAGAAAAGTGTACGGCGTGCGGTCGCTGTGTTGCGGCTTGCCCGTTAGAGTTGATTGAGCTTGTTCCGTATGAGGCAGAAGCAGCGGTAGGATGTCATTCTACCGAAAAGGGAAAAGACGTCAAGGCAGTCTGCGAAGCAGGATGTATCGGCTGCGGAATCTGCGCGAAGAACTGCCCGGACGGAGCGATTATCGTAGAAAACAACCTGGCGCATATCGACCAGAGTAAATGTACCGGATGCGGCACTTGCGTAGAGAAGTGTCCGACTGGCGCAATCAAGCGACTTTAGAAAAAGCGTTATCGGGACAGCATGTAAATGACCGGGGACTGCCAGACAGGGACTATCTGAAGGGTTTCGTTCCCGGCATAGTCGCAAAGGTAAAAAGTATAATAGCCTGGCTTAGAGAGCTTGAGGACGCCGCCTGCAAGAGAAGGGTCGTTATCTGATACGATGATATCAGATACGTTAGTTCCGAGTGTGCCGTGCCGAAAGGCAGAAAGCTCCTGCCTGCCAGGAAGATAACGAATGGTACGGAGACCAGAGCCCCCTGTTTCCAGGACTTGGATCCGTACAGAAATATATGCCGTTTCGTAGGAGGTTTGCCAAACCATCTGCGGAGCGGCTTTATCTGCTTTTAGAGAGGCAAGCAGACAGAGAGATTGTTTTGGATCGGGAACTGCCGGATACTTGAGGTAGCCTTCTAGCGCAGGGAGAAAGTGTCCGCCGGAGAGCAACGCTTCTTTTATCTGTGCGGCAGAAAGACCTTCGGAGGCGGCATAGAGCAGAGCGGCAACCGCGCAAATCTGAGGGGCAGCCATGGAAGTTCCGCTCATTACGGCATGACCTTCTATGACGGTACTATCAATTTTCTGACCAGGAGCTGCAAGATCAACGGAGGAAGCTCCATAATTGGAAAAAACAGACAACTGTTCGCCGGATTCGTCTATACTGGCTACCGAAATCAGATTAGGAAGGGCAAAAGAGGCAGGATAAACCGGATCTTCGTCATTATCTGAGGAAGAATTTCCCGCGGCGGCGACAAAGAGCATAGACGATTCCTTGATAGCCTTATAAAGCGTATTGCTGTAGGAGGAGGTCCCCCAGCTTAGGCAGCAGATATCCGCTCCCATTGCCTCTGCATACCGGATGGCTTGAACGGTCTGGGCAATCGATCCAGTACCGAAAGAGGTGGCAGAACGTCCCCCGCCTAAGACTTTAAGGTTCATCATCTGTACAGAAAAACCTGCCAAAGTCAGAGATTGGAGGCGGGTGATCTGGGAAGCGATAATTCCGGCAAGATGAGTACCATGGTTGTCGTTGTCCGTCGGATCTGCTTGTCGGATCGTTCCCTGCGAATCCGGGTTATAGTGACAGATCGTATTGTCATTGTGATAAAAATCCCAGCCATAGACGTCATCTATATAGCCGTTTCCGTCATTGTCGATACCGTCTTCAGGGATTTCCCCAGGATTGGTCCATAAAAACGGTACTAATTCCGGGTGCTGATAGTCCATTCCGGTATCAATTACAGCAATAATGATCGGACGGTCGGAGTCGGAAGGTGTGGAAGTCATGGAAGTCATAGAGGCTTGCAAAGAGAGAGTCTGGCAGAAGATATCTGGTTTTTGAAGGTCAGAAAAAATGCCGTCAAAAAACAAACTGCCGAGTAATAGAAAAAGAAAAAAGCAACGTTTAGGGGAAGCCTGTTTGGCAGGCTTCCCTGGTTTATAGGCATTCATTATAAAAGAGCCCGCTGTAAAGGGAAAAGGCATAGGGGCTTAAAAAATTCTGCCTGGTAGTATTCGGATACGTGACGACTTCCTTGGTCGTATATTGAACCGGATCAAGGGCGATCTGGTTCAGCTCGTTTTTTAAATCGACTACAAACGGAGAATCCCCGGCAAATAAGCTTGGAAGGGAGCCGTCCTCTAAGCTCTGGGAAACCAGATCATAGGAGGCGGCGAGTCGTCCGTCCGAGAGATAAATGCCGCAATCTCCCAGCCGTTCGGAGTGCCAGGAAAGCAGTTGGCTTAGATTCCGGTAAAGTGCGGAGGAGCCGCTGTGGTTCGCCTTGGCTGTTTCTCCTACCCAGAGGAAGGAATTGTATTGGTTTAAAAAGTCTTCTAACAGTTCCTTTACACCAGCCGTATCCGGTGCATAGCCGATACGAATGCTCTCTTCCGAAGCCTTTAGTAAGGAAACATGGAGACTTCTCTTGAGGGTAAATTCGTTGTTCATCAGTTCCTTAGAAGCGCCGTTTAAAGTAACATAGGCATTTGCCGGACTTTGATCAAGATGATTTAAGCCCAGGAAATCAATCAGCCCATGACCGGAGGAAGGATACTCAATATCAGTCAGAGTAAAAGTACGATCGTTTACCCGACCGGTATGCTCGGATTCCAAGCGCATCCGAATACGCTCCCCGCCCAGTCCGTCTACCTTGGCGTGGATGCCGATCGAAGATTTTCCTATAAAGCGTGCCAGCTTGGTGAGAATATCCTCATTGGTGCTGCCAGGCGAAATGTTAAACTGAAGCTGGTAAAGGTTATCCTCTACCTCTGCCTGGAATCGGTAGAGACCAGGCTCTAACGTTCTGCCGGCAGCATAGAGCGGATTACCGATGTTTCGCTGCGGCAGAGCCAGAGAGTGAATCTGCAAAAGGGCAGGCTCCGGCAGCTTTTCAAGAGGAAGCCCAGCCGCGTCCGGCGTAAGATCTGCCGAAGCCAATAAAGGATGATCGGAAACCGCCAGCCACGAGGAGTAGAGATCGGACTGCGCCGGATCAAGCTCGTCAAGCAGCATAGACAGGTTCATAGCATCCTCTTTCATATCTATCAAAAAATGGCGTTTTGCCGTATTGAGCTGAAGTAAGTAAAGAGGGGAAGAAGCATTTCGTTTTGCCATACGTGTATAAATATCACGCAGCTCGGAAGAGCCGCTTAGACGTTTGGCAGCAGTGCGGCGGACAGAACGGCGGCGTTCTATCTGGCGGGCTGCAAGCTGTTGGGTTATCTGGGTATAAATCGGTGCAGGCATAGCCGTTCCTCCTTCCTTTTAATGGAATGAAAATAAAACAATGTTCCTTATATAATATATGATATCACGTTACAATAAAATTGCAAGAAAAATATAAAAAAGTATTGACGGAGAAAGGGTGTTTATGGTATAGTAGGAGAGCGATGAGATAGGTCTTTTTTTTATGCCTAAAAACAGGTTGAGAACAGTAGGAGAACGGTTCCTTCCTGGTAAACACAAAACGAATTTATAGCGGAGGTGGAAGTTGTGCGTACAAAAATCACATTGGCATGTACCGAATGTAAGCAGCGGAATTACAATACCATGAAAGAAAAGAAGCTGCATCCGGACAGAATGGAAACGAAAAAGTATTGTAAATTCTGTAAGGCTCATACCCTGCATAAGGAGACCAGATAAGCTGACAGAACACGCCGGATACGGCTGGCAGGGAACATACTCCGGCTTGTATCCAGCAGAAAGGAAAGTGAAACATGGGAGACGTAACGAGTAAAACTGCAGATAAGGCTCCAAAGAAGAGCTTTTTCAAGGCTATAAAATCCGAATTTAAAAAGATTGTATGGCCGGACAGGGATTCACTTTTGAAGCAATCCGTTTCTGTCGTCGCTGTTTCCGTTGTGCTTGGTGCTGCTATTGCAGTGTTGGATCTTGGCATTCAGTACGTGATTGATTTAATTTTGTAGAATAAGATAAGGTGATGATATGTCAGAGGCGAAATGGTATGTGGTACACACTTATTCCGGTTATGAGAATAAGGTGAAAGCCAACATCGAGAAAACGATTGAGAACAGAAAGCTGCAGGATCAGATTCTGGAGGTTTCAGTTCCGCTTGAAGAAGTAGTGGAAGTGAAAAACGGTGTTAAAAAACAGGTACAAAAGAAGCTGTTTCCCGGCTATGTGCTTCTCAATATGATTATGAATGATGATACTTGGTATGTTGTAAGGAATACCAGGGGAGTAACCGGATTTGTAGGCCCAGGTTCCAAACCAGTACCATTGACCGACGCGGAGATGAAGAGCATGGGAGTCCACCACAGTGAGGTTCAGATTGATCTGGAGGAAGGGGATTCCGTAGTGGTGACAGCCGGTGTCTGGGAGAATACGACGGGGATTGTTCAGTCGATCAACAATGTGAAACAGATTGTCACTATCAGCGTAGACATGTTCGGACGGGAAACACCTGTGGAAATCAGTTTCACCGATATCAAGAAGTTATAAGTGGAGGTTATCACAAATGGCAAAGAAAGTAGAAGGTTATATAAAATTACAGATTCCTGCCGCTAAGGCAACTCCGGCTCCTCCGGTTGGACCGGCTTTAGGACAGCATGGTGTGAACATTGTACAGTTCACCAAGGAATTTAATGCCAGAACAGCAGGGCAGGAAGGAATGATCATTCCGGTTGTTATTACGGTATATGCTGACAGGAGTTTCAGCTTTATTACAAAGACTCCTCCTGCAGCCGTATTATTAAAGAAGGCATGTAAAATCGAGACTGCATCCGCAGTGCCGAACAAAAACAAGGTAGCGAAGATCAAAAAGGATGAGATTCGTAAGATTGCTGAGCTGAAGATGCCGGATCTGAATGCTGCCAGTGTAGAAAGCGCAATGAGCATGATCGCAGGAACCGCCCGTTCTATGGGTATTGTAGTAGAAGACTAACGAACACGCTTCACCGGCAGGGGGAAGAACTCTTTATGCCGTAGGAAAGACAGTGGGAGGCAGGTAAGAAGCCTGCCGAAGCATAGATACCACAGGAGGTTTTGTTTATTATGAAAAGAGGAAAGAAATACGTAGAGGCTGCGAAATTAGTGGATAGGGCAACCTTCTATGATACAGCAGATGCCATCACTTTAGTGAAAAAGACAGCAGTTGCAAAGTTCGATGAGACGGTAGAAGCTCATATCAAGCTTGGTGTAGACGGACGTCATGCCGATCAGCAGGTACGTGGCGCTGTAGTTCTGCCGCATGGGACAGGCCGTACCGTTCGTGTTCTGGTATTTGCCAAAGGCGATAAGATCAACGAGGCAGAGGCAGCAGGAGCCGATTATGTAGGCGGCGAGGAGCTGATCCCGAAGATCCAGAACGAAGGCTGGTTTGAATTTGACGTGGTTGTAGCAACCCCGGATATGATGGGTGTCGTAGGTCGTTTGGGACGTGTTTTAGGACCAAAGGGCTTAATGCCGAACCCGAAGGCGGGTACTGTTACCATGGACGTAGCAAAGGCTGTCGCAGATATCAAGGCTGGTAAGATTGAGTACCGTCTTGACAAAGCAAATATCATTCATGTGCCAGTGGGAAAAGCTTCTTTTACAGAGGAGCAGTTAGCAGACAACTTCAATACGCTGATAGGCGCTATTGTAAAAGCCAAACCGGCTTCCGCAAAGGGCCAGTATTTAAAGAGCGTTACTCTAAGTTCCACCATGGGACCGGGAGTAAGACTGAATACAACGAAGCTAGGCTAGTCCTTAGAGAACAGAATCAGGCGTAGCCGTCCAGAGTATCTGGAGGGCTGGTCCTTGCAGGAAAGAAAGGCTTTACATCGCGCATAACAGGCTGCCGCTTTCGGTGTCGTTACCGAAAGCGGCTCCTTTTTGTATCATAGGAAAATTTTCCGGGCGGGATACGCACTCGCGCGAATGGAAGATAAAAATTTGACGCGTGTAAAAAATACTGCATTGACGTAAACGATTACAAGAGGTATCATAGTAGATAAGGGCAGAACAGGACAGGAGTGGTTTGCCTGTCGGATGTCTGGTATAGTATAGGGTTGCCTGATGGTCAGACATAAGACATAAGAAACAAGAAATGAAAAATGGGAAGTAAAGAAACAAAGAAGGGAGAATGGGGATGAATTTAGTTCAGAAATTTATGACAAAGTTTGCGGGCGCTAGGGATATGACGGAGGGGAAACCGGCTCGGAACTTGATTGAGTTTGCGGTTCCGTTGCTGATTGGAAACCTGGCACAGCTTTTGTATAGTACGGTAGATTCGATTGTGGTAGGAAAATATGTAGGGGATCAGGCTTTGGCGGCGATTGGAGCCAGTATGCCGTTATTTAACCTGGTGCTGGTATTGTTTATGGGGATTTCCGTAGGTGCCGGAATTATGATTTCCCAGTATTTTGGGGCAAAGGATCGTCGGAATCTGTCGATGACCATTGGCAACAGCATTATTTTAAATATCATAGCCAGTGCGATGATTATGCTGGTCGGTTTTTTCCTGGTAGAACCGTTTATGCGGATGCTGGGGACACCAGAGGATATTTTTAAGATGTCATGTTCCTATTTGACAATCGTCTTTGTCGGAATTATTGGCTGTACGTTTTACAATATTTTTTCCGGAATTCTGCGTGGTATGGGCGATTCCGTGATGCCGCTTTTTTTCCTGCTGATCTCTACGGTATTAAACATTGCCCTGGATTTATGGTTTGTAATCGGCTTCCGTCTGGGGGTAGCAGGCGTGGCATATGCGACCGTGCTGGCGCAGGGAATTTCTGCCATACTATGTTTCTTGCGTATCAAGAGCATGAAGGATGTGCTAGACATTAACAAATCCACTTTGAAATTAGAGGGTGTCCTGGTAAAACGGTTGATTATTTTAGGAATTCCTTCCGGTGTATCCCAGATGATTTTTTCGATGGCGGCACTGGTGGTACAGTCTCTCACAAACAGCTTTGGCTCTAGTATCATTACGGTTTCTACGGTAGTTATGCGTGTGGACAGCTTTGCGATGATGCCGTGCTTTACCTTTGGTACAGCCATGACCACCTATGCCGGGCAGAACATCGGAGCCGGACGCTTAGACCGGGTAAAAGCAGGAACCAGGGACGGAATGAAGCTAGGTCTTAGTATCTCCGCGGTGCTTGTGCTGTTTATCGTCATTTTCGGAAAATATCTGATGTCATTGTTTACCAACACACAGGAAATTATCGATATGAGTAACCGAATGATGCGAATGCTTTCTATTGGTTATATTGCCTGTGCGATTACCCAGATTTTATCCGGTGTAATGAGGGGAGCAGGCGATACTGTTACCCCAATGTGGATTTCCATTATTACTACGGTATTCCTGCGTGTGCCGGTAGCCTATGGAATTGCGTGGATGACCAAGAGCGCAGACTTTCCAAACGGCAGACCGGAATGTATTTTTATATCCCTGCTCGTTTCCTGGACGTTAGGCGCCGTGATTACGACGCTCTTCTATAAATTCGGGAACTGGCATAAAAAAGGAATTGTACAGCAGGACAACTAAGCGGAACTATCACAACAGCGAGATCCCGGAGCAGCCCCCCAGAGGATTTACGGA
>CAJUFW010000017.1:0-17708 GCA_910585655.1 uncultured Lachnospiraceae bacterium | reverse complement strand
TGCAGCCGGAAATGCTCTGCCAGAAGGGGGCAGCGAAGGGAATCGAGCGGAACTATCACAACAGCGAGATCCCGGAGCAGCCCCCCAGAGGATTTACGGATGCGTCTTTTTGCAGCCGGAAATGCTCTGCCAGAAGGGGGCAGCGAAGGGAATCGAGCGGAACTACTAATAGGAGGTAAAAAAATGTCAAGATTTCCAAAGGAGTTTTTATTTGGCGGTGCAACAGCCGCAAACCAATGCGAAGGCGCTTACTTAGAGGATGGAAAGGGTCTGTCGATTCAGGACGTTTATCCGCACGGGATGCGTGGAGGAATTACCGAGGAGCCTACTCCGGACAATATGAAGCTGATAGGGATTGACTTTTATCATCGGTATGCCGAGGACATTAAACTGTTTGCAGAGATGGGATTTAAAGTATTCCGTTTATCGATCGCGTGGAGCCGGATTTTCCCGAAAGGGGATGAGGAGCAGCCAAACGAAAAGGGGCTGGAGTTTTATGACAGGGTGTTTGACGAATGTGCCAAATACGGGATTGAGCCGTTGGTAACGCTCTCTCACTATGAGACGCCGTTGCATCTTTCAAAGGAATACGACGGATGGCGTGATCGGAGACTGGTCGGCTTTTTTGAGCGTTATGCCAGAACGGTATTTACCCGCTACAAGGATAAAGTAAAATACTGGCTGACCTTTAATGAAATCAATGCCGGATTACATAACCCGTTTATGGCAGCGGGGATTTATACGCCAAAAGCAGATCTGACAGAACAGGATATTTACCAGGCGATGCACCATGAATTTGTGGCGAGCGCTCTGGCGGTAAAGGCTTGCCATGAGATCTGCCCGGATGCCAAAATCGGCTGTATGGTATTAAACATTCCGGTTTATCCGTATACGCCAAGTCCGGATGATGTGATTGCCGTGATGGAGACAGAACAGAAGAACTATTTCTTTACGGATGTTCATGCGAGAGGAAGCTATTCGGCGTTTGCGAAAAAATATATGGAAAACCGCGGTATCCATTTGAATATGGAAGCAGAGGATGAGGAAATCCTAAAGAATACCGTAGATTTTGTTTCCTTTAGTTATTATATGAGCGCCTGCGCCAGCGCGGATCCGAATATGAAAACCGGCGAGGGAAATATTTTAGGAGGCGTGCCGAATCCACATTTAAAGGCAAGCGAATGGGGATGGCAAATCGATCCGAAGGGACTTCGGATTGCCTTAAACAACATCTACGATCGGTATCAGCTTCCGGTCTTTATCGTAGAAAACGGTCTGGGGGCGGTAGACGAGCTGGTAACAGACGAAAACGGCAATAAGACCGTTCTGGACGATTACCGTATCCAATATCTGAACGACCATCTCTACCAGGTAGCCGAGGCGATCAACAAAGACGGTGTTGAGGTAATGGGGTATACGACTTGGGGCTGTATCGACCTGGTTAGCGCCTCTACAGCGGAACTGAAAAAACGCTATGGTTTTATCTATGTAGATCGTTATGACGACGGAACCGGTACGTTGGAGCGTTATAAAAAGAAGAGCTTTGACTGGTACAAGGAAGTTATTGCGACAAGCGGCGATAACCTGACGGCGCCAGAAGTTTAAAAAGAAAGGGTGATAGCAAGATGAAGTGTCTGACAGTAGATTTGGGCGGAAGCTATATGAAGTATGCTCTGATTGACGAGGAAGGGAACCTGAGCGAAAAGGGAGAGGTTCTCTCTCCGGTAGCAGGGATTGAAAACTTTGTCGATACCGTAGCAGGGGTTTATGAAAAATTTGCCGATCGTATCGAAGGTGTAGCGATCAGCATTCCAGGCGCGATTGATTCGGAAAGCGGTTATGCAAGAACAACAGGAGCATTTTTGGATTTGTATGGGCAGAACATTTTTGACTTGTTAAAAGAACGGATACCGGTGCCGTTGGCAGTAGAGAACGACGGAAAGTGTGCTGCCCTTGCCGAAGTTTGGAAGGGCGGGCTTTCCGACTGCCAGGACGGAATCGTCGTGATTTTGGGAACCGGAATTGCAGGTGGAATCGTCAAGAATCGAAGACTTCATAAAGGGAAAAACTTTACGGCGGGTGAGCTTTCCTGTCTGATGGTTAAGCCAAATGATTTTTCTATGCAGAATATCATGTGTATTCCGGGAGCGATGATGGGATTGACGATGGCGGTAGCCGCTGCAAAGGGAGTGGATCTTTCGACGTTAGAGACGGCTGCCCTACAGAAAAACGCGAGCGAGAAAGTCGGAATCTCTATGGACGGGGCTTTTTCGGAAGGAACTGTAGCGAAAAATGAATCGTCAGAAAAAGCAGCGGAAGAAGCTCAGCCTAAAATAGACGGGCCGCAGATTTTTAAATGGCTGGAAGAGGGAGATCCGGTTGTCACCGGGATTTACCAGAACTTTATTTCTCATCTGGCACTGATGACTTACAATCTGCAGGTCGTTTACGATCCGGAAAAAATTATATTCGGAGGTGGGGTCAGCCGCCAGGAACGTTTGGTACCGGATATCCGGGCAGAAGTAAATAAGATCTTTGAAGCACTGGGCAGTTTGATTCCGGTTCTAAAGCCGGAGCTTGGAAATTGCCAGTTTTTAAGCGATGCAAACATGGTAGGAGCAATGTATAATTACCTGATTCATCATAAGCCGGAGTTGGCAAAATAAGCAGGTTTTAAAGGGATATTGAGGCAGGAGGAGCGAAGGAAGAGGAGCGCCTACCTGCCTCAATGGCATTGGTAAAAATTATCCAGGAAAGGATGGAGAACGGAATGAAGCATAGGGAGAGGAAAAAAGTAGTTTGTCGGCTTGTTGGAATCCTGTTGTCTGCTCTGCTGTTGCTAGGAGAGGCTGCGCCGGCGTATGCGGCTGATTGGACGGAGAGTTCCGGGCAAAGTGAGATATCCATACAGGCGGAAACCACAGGGATTCTTCAAAACGGGGATTTGCTAAAAGAGGATACCCGTATTCGGGCGTTTGCGGCAGGAGATACGGCAGACAGCAAAACGCTAGAAAAAGCAATGGCAGCCGCGCTTGAGAAAGGGGAAAAGTCTGTGGATGTGTTGGAACTGAAGATTCCAGCCAGTGATGAAGGCTTTTTCTCCCGTTTTGTCAACAATCATCCGCAGTATTTTTATGTGGAGAGCTGCCGTTATTGGATTTCCGGGAATTACATCAGCCGGATTGAATTTAGTTTTACAGTAGAAGAGGAAACGAAGCGTACAAAAATGATAGAGGAATATGAAAGTAAAATCGACCATATTCTTGCAAACATCCAACCTGCCTGGTCGGATTTGGAAAAGATACTCTATATCCATGATTATCTGGCATCAAACTGTGAATATGACACGACGTTACAAAAATTTACCGCATATGACGCAGTGGTAGGACAGACGGCGGTTTGTCAGGGATATTCTCTGGCGTTTCAGGATCTGATGAACCGGCTTGGGATTAGCTGCGAGCTGGTGTCCAGCAACGCGATCAACCACGCCTGGAACCTGGTTAAATTAGGAAAATCCTGGTATCATGTCGATGTCACCTGGAACGATGCGACGCCGGATCGGTATGGACGTGTACGCCATATTTTTCTCCTTAAAAGTACAAAATGGTTTGAGACACCGACGGTAGAGAGTGCGCGTTCCCATAAGGCGCCGGACTATGTATATTCCGGTTCAGCAGGCTCTTCGTCTGCGAAAGACACGCAATTTGACAATTGTTTTTGGAATGGGGTAGAAAGCGCGTTTGGTTACTATGACGGATCGTGGTATGCCAATGAGAGCGGTGCGCTAAAGCGCTATTCCGGAAGTGATTCCGGGCTGAAGGCAGAGGAAACACTTGCCACATTAAAAGAGGTTTGGAACGTATGGGGAAGCAGCAATCGCTATTGGACCAACAATTACGGCGGTTGTATTGTGCTGGGCAGTAAGCTGTATTATGCGACGCCAACTAACATTCAAAGCTTGGATTTAACGGCAGCCGACGCGTCTCCTGTAACCGCCTTTACTCCGTCGAAAGCAGAGCTGGCAGCCGGGTATCTCTATGGATTTACCGTTACCCCGGAAGGAAAGCTTCTTTATGGAATCGGAGAAAGCCCGAACGAGACGGCTGCCAAACATACGGCGGAGTTTCATACGCATGAGTTTGGCAAGTGGAATGTGGTCAAGGAACCTACCTGTACGGAAGGCGGCAAGCGTCAGCAGACTTGTAATTCCTGCGGCTATATCAAATCCGAAAAAACAGATGCAGCCGGTCATACGCCGAGTGGAGAAGCAACTTGTTCGGAACCTCAGGTATGCGCTGTATGTGGCAAAGAGCTGAGTGAGAAAGAGCGACATCGGAACACCAAGACCAAAACAGTCGCCGCTACGTTTAAAAAAGAGGGCAGTACGACGATTACCTGTAAGGACTGCGGTCAGGTAGTAGAACAAAAAGTCATTCCTAAGGTAGCCTGTAAAAAGAACCAGGTTTATACGGTTGGAGATTATAAATATAAGATCGTTTCCGCAAAGACAGACGGAACCGGAACCGTGAATTTTTCCGGCTTGGCAAAAAATGTGAAAAAGGTAAAAATAGGAAATACCGTAACGATTTTGGGAGTGAAGTTTAAAATTGCCCGTGTAGGTAATCATGCGCTGAAAAATAAAACTTCGGTTACGTCCGTTACCATTGGGAAGAACGTGACTGCCATCGGAAAGGAAGCTTTTTATGGAGCCAAAAACCTAAAAACAATCACGATTTCCTCTACAAAGCTGACCAAGGTAGAAGAAAAAGCGTTCGGCAAGATTTCTGCCAAAGCCAAGATTGTGGTTCCGGCAGCAAAGCTTTCTGCTTATAAGAAGCTGTTAAAAGGCAAAGGACAGGCAAAAACGGTGACAATTACGAAACAATAGTGCTTGCTTTTGGCTTTTGAGTTGGGTATACTATAGCAAAAAGGGTTCTTTTCCGGAATTGCCGGCGGTACTTCCGGGAAGAGCCTGGAAAGAGGCAAAAGAGAGATGAAAAATAGCTGTTATTCTAATCGAGAGTTGTCTTGGCTCAAATTTAACGGGCGCGTATTGGAGGAAGCGGCAGACGGTCAGGTTCCGTTGTGCGAGCGGCTGACCTTTGCTTCTATTTTTCAGAGTAACCTGGATGAATTTTTTATGGTGCGGGTAGGTTCCCTCCAGGATCAGATGCTGTTTTCCCCGGAACGGCGCGACAACAAGACAAAGCTGACCGCAAAGGAGCAAATCGAGCAGATTTTAAAAGCGGCAAGAGAATTGTGTAAAAAGAAAGATCAGATTTATGCGGCTTTGATGACCGAGCTGAAAGGGCAGGGAGTAGAACTGCTGACAGTAGGAGAGCTGACGCAAGAAGAACTTGCCTGGCTGGGAGATTATTTTCACAGTGAGATCCAGCCGTTGATTTCCCCGCAGGTAGTCGGCAAACGCCAGCCGTTTCCTTTCTTGAAAAATAAGGAAATTTATGCGATTGTAGAACTGGTGGACGGAAAGGGAAGCGGAAAGGGCAGCAGCAAGGTTGGTATTATCCCATGCAGCAACGGACTGTTTGAACGGTTGGTTCCGCTGCCGACAGCCCCGGGACGTTTCCTCTTAATGGAGGATGTGATCCTGCACTTTGCCAAACAGGTATTTGAGCATTATAAGATTCGCTCTCAATCGCTGCTTCGTATCGTACGGAATGCGGATTTGGAGCCGGAGGAGGAAAGTATTTTTGACGATGTGGCAGGCGATGAAGAGCCAGATTACAGAGAGGGAATGGCAAAGCTGATTAAGCTGCGGAAAAAGCTTTCTCCGATCCGCGTCGAGTTGTCCCAGCCATTAGAGGAAAAGTTAGAAAAACGTCTGTTAGACTATTTGGAACTGAAAAAGGAACGGCTGTTTATCAGCCAGTCTCCGTTAGAGATGTCGTTTGTTTTTGGGCTTCAAGATGCACTAAGAGAGAAGCCGGAATTGTTTTATGCAGAGCGCGTGCCGCAGAAGAGCCCGGAGATTTTAGAGGGCGTGCCGATGATGGAGCAGATCATGAAAAAGGATTTGCTGCTCTCTTATCCATATGAAAGCATCCAGCCGTTTTTGCGTCTGCTCAGTGAAGCGGGAGAAGATCCTTCCGTAGTTTCAATCAAAATGACGCTTTACCGGGTAGCTCGTTACAGCAAGGTAATAGAAGCGTTGATCAAAGCGGCGGAAAACGGCAAAGAAGTCGTGGTATTAGTAGAGCTGCGGGCTCGTTTTGACGAGGAAAATAATATTGAATGGTCACGCAGGCTGGAAGAAGCAGGATGCCGTATCATCTATGGACTGGATGGGTTGAAAGTACATTCCAAGCTTTGCCTGATTACCCGGAAAACGAAAAAGAAAATTCAATACATTACTCAGATAGGGACGGGGAATTATAATGAAAAGACCTCTACCCTTTATACGGATTATTCCCTGATGACAGCCTCAACAGATATCGGTTTAGAGGCAGTGTCGGTATTCCATGCGCTGCTGATGGGAGAAATTTGCCCGCCGACCAGTCATTTGCTGGTAGCGCCGAACGGACTGCGCCAGGGCGTGCTGGCACATATGGAAGAGGAAATGGAGATTGCACGCGGAGGCGGAAAGGCTTATATCGGGCTGAAACTGAATTCTCTGACGGATAAGGTTCTGATTGAAAAGCTGATCGAAGCTTCACAGGCAGGCGTAAAAATCGAAATGGTAGTGCGCGGCATCTGCTGTCTGATTCCGGGTGTCAAAGGAATGACGGACAATATTACCGTGGTCAGTATTGTCGGACGTTTCTTAGAACATGCCAGAATATACATGTTCGGCGTCGGAGATCGCCAGCAGCTCTATATTTCTTCGGCGGATTTTATGACGCGTAATACTTCCCGCCGGATTGAAGTAGCCGTGCGGGTAGAAGATAAACGGCTGCAGCGCCGGATTGCCGCGATGTTCCGTAAGCAGATGTCGGATAACGTAAAGGGCAGAGTGTTAAAAGCAGACGGTACTTACGTACACAAGACTTCAAAGAGTAAGCCGTTAAACTCTCAGGAATATTTTTACGAGCAGGCGTACCAGGCGAGTGAAAAAGCAGAAAAGAAATGGGAAGCAGAAAAAGAGGCGGCTATGGCAAAGGCAATGTCGAAAAGCGGCAAGAATACGAAGGGAAAAGGAAAGTCTGCCGGAAAAGGCAAAAAAAGCGGAAAGCCTGTAGAGAAGGAGGATTCAGAACAATGAAAAAAATCGGTATCTTAACCAGCGGCGGAGACTGCCAGGCGTTAAACGCTACGATGCGGGGCGTCGCAAAGGGATTGTACCACAATCTGGGCAAAGTGGAGATTTATGGATTTTTAGAGGGTTATAAAGGTCTGATGCACGGGACTTACCGAAAGATGTCAGAAAAGGATTTTTCCGGTATCCTTACACGCGGCGGCACTGTGCTTGGCACGTCCCGTCAGCCGTTTAAAATGATGCGGGTGATTGAGGATGGGTTTGATAAAGTAGAGGCGATGAAAAAGACCTATAAAAAGCTGGAACTGGACTGTCTGGTGGTATTAGGAGGAAACGGCTCGATCAAATCGGCAAATATGCTGAGTGAGGAAGGGCTAAACGTCATTGCGCTGCCAAAGACGATTGACAATGATATCTGGGGGACGGACATCACCTTTGGTTTTCAAAGTGCGGTAGACATTGCGACCAATGCCTTGGATTGTATCCATACAACGGCAGAATCTCACGGACGGGTGTTTGTTCTGGAACTGATGGGGCATAAAGTCGGTTGGGTGACATTATACGCCGGAATCGCCGGAGGAGCAGACGTCGTATTACTGCCGGAGATTCCATATGATATCAATGTGATCTGCAAAGCGCTCAAACAGCGGGAAAAGGCAGGAAAAGCATTTTCGATCATTGCAGTAGCAGAGGGCGCTGTTTCCAAAGAAGTAGCGGCAATGTCAAAGAAAGAACGGAAACAGCATTTGGCAGAGTCTCCTTATCCGTCTGCCGCTTATGAGATTGCGGCTGCCATTACCAAAAAGACCGGGCAGGAGGTTCGCGTCACCGTACCAGGGCATACACAAAGAGGCGGAAGCCCGGATCCTTACGATCGCGTGCTGTCAAGCCGTTTAGGAGCAATGGGCGCAAAGCTGCTCATCGACGAGGATTATGGGAAGCTTGTCGTGATGCGAAACGACGACGTTGTAGCGATTCCGCTTTCGGAAAGCGCAGGGAAATTAAAATACGTCGATCCGGAGGACGATATCATTGAGAGCGCGCGGATGATGGGAATTTCTTTTGGAGATCGATAAGACAGAGGGGCGTGAGAAAATAGTCTGAAGAAAAACAGTGCCAGGATTTCTGACACTGTTTTTGTATGATAGGAAAGTTCTCCGGGCGGGATTCTTATTTATATCAGGACGGTCAATCTGACAGCCTTATTTGATATCTCCGGAAATCTTTCTCTGCGGTCATGCTGACCCATTTTACGTTTTGGCGTTTGCCTGGCTTCCGATCTTTTAGCAGAAAATAGCGTAAAATAGCCGATAGCTCTTCCATGTCCCGGCAGAGCATATATTCAGGAAAGCGACCGGTAAAGAGCGTGACCAGTTTCCGGGATTTATTTTCGCTTCGATAGCCCTGAAAGGCACCGGACTGGGAGGTTTGAGAGTCGTAGGTAATCGTACAACATCCGCTTTCTCCGAATTCTAATTCCAGATAGTGGCTGCCCCTGGCTTTGATCAGCATCCCGCAAAGCTCATCGGCAAGAAGCTTTTCCTTTAGCTCTGCCAGGAACTTTTCACAGACGGTCGCATCAAAACTGTCGTCAAAACGTACCGTTGTCTCGCTCTCCCGGCGGTCAAAATAACGGATGACAATGGGCGGCTTTGGGATGGATTTTAATGGGGTGAATCCGCTGGTATCAATATGCGGCACAGTCCGATAGGTGACAGGGAACAAATAAATATAGAGATTGGGGTAGGTATTGTCTAAATAGTCGCTTTCGGCATCTGCCATCCATTGATAGCCCTCCATAGCCAGAATCGCTTCTTTGCAGGAGATCCCATCTTTTTGTGGGATATCCCAGCAATGAAAAAAGTTTTTTTCATAAATGCTGATATGGTGGGCTTCCAGGCTTTGCACGGGATTGGCAGTCAGCCCGACGTACCAGGTGCCGCTTTGAAACATTGCCCACCAGCGGATATGGTTGGTAATCATTTCGATTGTGTTTGCTTCGTAATTGCCTCGTCTCCAAAATCCCATAGCAACCTCCTTTTTGGCGTGGAATTTGAGAATATCACGCTGTCTAGTAGTATTATAGTATAATATCGGAATAATTTGGCAATGTGATAACCATATGTCAAAGAGTTTCTAAAGATTTTTAACAGGATTGTTTATCAGAAGTAAGTCACAGACAAAAGAAGGGAGAAGGTACAACAAATGGATTACAAAAGCAAAGGGCTCAGGCTGCTAAAAAAGGGGCAAAGGGGGATTGTTCATACGATATTCAGCCGTTTGGGGTTGATTATTTTGTTGTTCGCGCTGCAGGTGCTGATGCTGCTTAGCATGTTTCAAAAGTTTCAGGCATTTTTGCCGCATATGTTAGGGGCAATCGTTCTTTTTATCGTGGGAATGGTGATTTATCTGTTAAACAGTAAGATCAATCCAACGGCAAAGATTACCTGGCTGATTGTGATTATGCTGCTGCCGTTGTTTGGCGTGCTGCTGTTTTTGTATACGAAGCTGGATATTGGGAACCGGGCGTTAAAGGCGCGTGTTGGTCAGATCGTAGCAAAGACAAAGGAAAGCATTCCGCAGTCGGAGGAAGTGATGGCACGGCTTTTAGAGGAAAATCAGGGGGTAGCGGCACTAGCCCATTATATGCAGCGAAGCGGCTGTTATCCGGTGTTTGGACAGACGGAAGTTACTTACTTTCCATCCGGGGAAGCGAAATTTGCAGAGCTGTTAAAACAATTAGAGGCAGCAGAACATTTTATTTTCTTGGAATATTTTATTGTGGAAGAAGGGCTGATGTGGGGAAGGATTTTAGAACTGCTGGCAAAAAAGGCGGCGGCAGGCGTAGATGTAAGGGTGATGTATGACGGAACCTGTGAGTTTGCACTGCTGCCGCACGACTATCCCAAGCGTTTAAAAGCTCTGAGGATTGCCTGCAAAATGTTCGCTCCGATTACGCCGTTTGTTTCGACACATTACAATTACCGCGATCATAGGAAAATTCTGGTAATTGACGGTCATACTGCTTTTAACGGGGGTGTGAACCTGGCGGATGAATATATCAATGAAAAGGAAAAGTATGGGCATTGGAAGGACACGGCGGTTATGCTAAAGGGGGAAGCCGTAAAAAGCTTTACTCTGTTATTTTTGCAGATGTGGGGAATTGATGAACGGAAAGAGGAGTATACACAGTTCTTATCTTATTCAGCCATGCCGGTGGCGCAGGCAAAGGGGTATGTCATTCCTTATGGAGACTGTCCGTTGGACGGGGACAAGGTAGGGGAGAGAGTGTATATGGATATCCTTAACCGTTCACAGCGTTATGTTCATATTATGTCTCCGTACCTTATTTTGGACGGGGAGATGGAAACAGCTTTAAAGTTTGCGGCAGAACGCGGTGTGGAGGTAGCGTTGATTCTGCCGGGGATTCCGGATAAGGAGGCTCCTTACGCTCTGGCAAAAACGCATTATGCTTCTCTTCTCGAGTCTGGGATCCAACTATATGAATATACACCGGGGTTTGTCCATGCCAAAGTGTTTGTCAGCGACGGACGGGAGGCAGTGGTAGGGACAATCAATCTTGACTACCGCAGTCTGTATCATCATTTTGAATGTGCCACTTACCTGTATGAAGTGGAGTGTATTTCGGAGATTGAAGCAGATTTTCAGGCGACGCGGGCAAAATGCAGGCGGGTGACGCCGGAGAGCCTCCGCCGGGAACCATGGAAGCGGAAACTTTCCGGACGGCTGTTAAAAGCGATTGCGCCATTGCTGTAAAACAGGGACGGTCAGGAGGAGAGAACCGGAATTTTGTTAGAAGCCGGCTGATTTTTATTGCATTACATAGTCGATAGTTATATAATAGAGCATATGAAATGCAGTACAGACAAGTATTTTGTAAAATCAGAATTACTATTAGGAGAGTGTTTTATGAAGAAATTGAGCCCGAAAGTCGAAGCTATAATGCAGGAGCGGTTTGGGAAAGACACGGTTATTGCATTGGCAACAGTGGAAAATGAAGTACCGTATGTACGATATGTCAACGCTTATTATGAGAATGGTGCATTTTATGTGATTACTTATGCGCTTTCAAATAAAATCAAACATATGGAACAGAATTCGCATGTTGCGATAGCCGGTGACTGGTTTACGGCGCATGGAAAGGGCATCTGTCTGGGCTATTTTGGAAAAGAAGAAAACCAAGAGATTGCAAAGAAACTAAAAGAGGTTTTTGCCGAATGGATTGACAACGGGCATACTGATTTTACAGATGAAAATACGATAATTTTATGCGTAGAACTAACAGACGGAGTGCTGCTTTCACATGGAACAAGGTATGAATTGTAGAGTTTACATTGTTTTCCGAACAAGGAGAACTAAAATAAAAAAGAAAGCGGGAGGAGCAAAATGAGTAAATTAGTAGAAGGTGTCCATCATATCGCCTTAAAGGCATTGCCGGAAAAATTTGACGAGGTGGTGGCATTTTATACGAAGCTGTTGGAGATGGAGGTCGCCAGAAGCTGGGGGGAAGGCGATAAGAGAGGGATTATGATCGATACCGGGGACGGAACCGTGATGGAAATTACCTCAAACGGAGACGGTACAACCAGCCCAGAGGGAGCAATCAAGCATTTTGCCCTGCGGACAAGCCAGGTAGATGAGCTGGTAAGGCGGGTGCGCGAGGCAGGTTATCCGATTACGGTAGAGCCGATGGACGGCGCTCTGCCTTGCGAGGAGCCGTATCCGATTCGGATTGCCTTTTGTATCGGACCGGTAGGAGAGGAAATCGAATTTTTTCATGTGAAATAAAGTATAAAAAAGAAATGAGGAATTTGATAAGATGGGAAAAATAATTTTAACAGGCGATCGTCCGACAGGGCGTTTGCATGTGGGGCATTATGTAGGATCTCTAAAACAGAGGGTAGAGCTGCAAAATTCCGGCAGCTATGAGAAGATTTTTATTATGATTGCCGACGCACAGGCTTTGACGGACAACGCAGACAATCCGGAAAAGGTACGGGAAAATATCATTGAAGTAGCTTTGGATTATCTCTCGGTAGGGTTAGATCCGGCAAAATCTACGTTATTTATCCAATCGCAGATTGCGGAGCTATGTGAGCTGACGTTTTACTATATGAACCTGGTGACGGTTTCCAGGCTGCAGCGAAATCCAACCGTCAAGTCGGAAATCCAGCAGCGGAATTTTGAGACAAGTATTCCGGTCGGCTTTTTTACCTATCCGATCAGCCAGGCAGCGGATATTACCGCATTTCAGGCAACGACCGTGCCGGTAGGAGAGGATCAGCTTCCGATGATCGAGCAGACGAAGGAAATCGTGCGTAAGTTCAATGCCGTCTACGGAGATACCCTGGTAGAACCGGACGTGCTGCTGCCGGATAACAAGGCGTGTCTGCGCCTGCCTGGTACGGACGGAAAGGCGAAGATGAGCAAATCTCTGGGGAATTGTATTTATCTTTCGGACAGCGAGCAGGAAGTAAAACAAAGGATTATGTCGATGTACACCGATCCGAATCATATTCATGTGGACGATCCGGGGCAAATCGAAGGAAACTGTGTGTTTACTTATTTGGATGCTTTTTGCAGACCGGAACATTTTGCAGAGTATTTGCCGGATTACCAGAGCTTAGAGGAGCTAAAGGCGCATTATCAGCGGGGCGGCTTAGGGGATATCAAAGTAAAGAAGTTTTTAAACGCCGTACTGCAGGAAGAATTGGCGCCAATCCGCGCCCGCAGAAAGGAATTCGAGCAGGATATCCCGGCTGTATTTGAAATGCTGAAAAAAGGAAGCGATGTAGCCAGAGAGGTAGCGGCTAAGACGCTTTCTGACGTAAAACAGGCTATGAAAATCAACTATTTTGAAGATGACGAGTTGATTGCCAGTCAGGCAAAGAGATTCGGGCAATAATGACGCAAGATGCCACGGGAATCCTTTTCTTTTTGGAGAATGTCACAAAAAACAGAAAAGGAAAGAAAAAAGAGTTGCTATTTTAGAAAAATGGTAGTAATATAGTCCCTACGAAAGACATATGTGCGCGCTATAAAGACAGAACGAGCGCAACATAGTTTGCCGGTCAGAAAAAATGAGGGGAGCTTATAGATATGGAAAAATTACGTGTTGGTATTTTAGGTGCTACCGGGATGGTGGGACAACGCTTTATTGCTTTGTTGGAACAGCATCCATGGTTTGAAGTGGTAGCCGTAGCTGCCAGCCCAAGAAGCGCGGGCAAGACCTATGAAGAAGCAGTAGGCGGACGCTGGAAAATGGATACGCCGATGCCGGAGGCAGTAAAGAAGCTGATAGTCTTAAATGTCAATGAGGTAGAAAAGGTTAGCGGCGAAGTAGATTTTGTATTCAGCGCGGTAGATATGACAAAGGAAGAGATCAAAGCGATTGAAGAGGCTTATGCCAAAGCAGGCACTCCGGTCGTATCCAACAACAGCGCTCACCGCTGGACGCCGGATGTACCAATGATTGTGCCGGAGCTAAACCCAGAGCATTTAGAGGTAATCGCTCATCAGAGAAAGCGCTTAGGAACAGAGCGGGGCTTTATTGTAGTCAAGCCGAATTGCTCGATCCAAAGCTATACGCCGGCGCTTCATGCGCTGCGGGAGTTTGTGCCAAAGACGGTAGTGGCTACGACTTATCAGGCGATTTCTGGTGCTGGAAAGACGTTTCAGGACTGGCCGGAGATGGTAGGCAATATCATTCCTTATATCGGTGGTGAGGAAGAAAAGAGCGAGCAGGAGCCGCTGCGGATCTGGGGGCATATCGAGAACGGTCAGATCGTTAAGGCTGCCGGTCCGGTGATTACAACGCAGTGTATCCGCGTCCCGGTATTGAACGGGCATACCGCCGCCGTATTTGTCAGCTTTGAGAAAAAGCCGTCTAAAGAGCAGATGATAGAAGCCTGGAGGAAGTTTAAAGGGCTTCCGCAGGAATTAGAGCTGCCAAGCGCTCCAAAGCAGTTTATCCAATATCTGGAAGAAGATAATCGTCCGCAGATTACCCAGGATGTTGACTTTGAGCGAGGAATGGGAATTACCCTTGGACGATTGAGAGAGGATACGGTATTCGACTATAAGTTTGTAGGGCTTTCTCATAACACGGTCCGCGGGGCAGCAGGCGGAGCGGTGCTGACGGCGGAGTTGTTAAAAGCACAGGGATATATCAAGGCTGCAGAAAGCGGCAAATAGAGTAAAAAGAAAAAAGGATGAAAGCAGCAAAAGCGCTTGTTTTCCTCCTTTTTTCTTTGTATTTTCCTACCGCTTGCAAGTTTTTTTGATTTGTGCTATTCTGGTAGCATTACGTTTGGCAGGAAAATCAGAGAAGGTTAAAGAAGGTCAAAGAAGGCGGAAAAAAGATATGAAAAAAGAAACGAAGATAGAGGAAAAAGAGAAGAAGCGGGAGAAAAGGCATCGGCGAAACGAAGGAATTTTAATAGGGCTGGTGCTTTTAGCAGCAGCCGGTTATTTGCTGTGGCGGCAGGGAAGTCAGAGCGGCACCGGCAAAACAGGAGAGGTAGTGGTACAGGCGGACGGCAAGGAATATGCCAGACTGCCGCTTGATGAGGACGCCGAACTGGACATTGTACAAGGAGAGCGGCATAATTACCTGCTGATTCAGGACGGAGTGGCGACGGTAACAGAGGCGACTTGCCCGGATAAGCAATGCGTTCACCAGGCGGACATCAGCCGAAACGGAGAAATGATCGTCTGTCTGCCAAATAAGGTATTGATAACAATAGAGCATGGAGAAGACGCCGGACTGGACGGCGCAGTAAAGTAGTAACAGGGGAAAGGTAACGAGGTAAAAGAAATGAAGGCAAATGTGGCAAAATATGGGGTGCTGGTAGCGCTGGCGTTTATTTTCAGCTACATTGAAACATTGATTCCGTTTGAAATGATCGGAATACCGGGGATAAAGCTGGGACTGGCTAATCTGGTGGTGGTAGTGGCGATGTATACCATGCGGACAGGGGATGCTTTTGTGATATCTCTGGTGAGGATTGTGTTGGTCGGCTTTACGTTTGGCAATCTCTATAGTGCCGTATATGGCTTGTGCGGCGGTCTTCTTAGCTTTGCCGTAATGGTGCTGATAAAAAAGGCTGACTGGTTTGGAATCGTAGGAGTCAGCCTGACAGGGGGAATTTTTCATAATATCGGTCAGTTGATTGTAGCCGTGCTGGTAGTGGAAAATGTCAAGGTAGCATATTATTTTCCGCCGCTTTTGATAGCCGGAGCCATAACCGGAACCGTAATCGGCATCGTGGCAGGGATGATTGCCCGCCGCCTGAAACGGTTGTATTAGAAGATAACCGATCGCTACAGGTATAAGGATTTACGGTTTTGCTTTTGCAGAAAATCATTTTCATGCAGAGACTGACAAATGGTATTTAACATAGTAAAAAGCAAGGAGCCGACGATACATCCTAAAAATGCGGGAACCAGATCATCTATATCGCACATAGAAGGCAGCAGAAAATATTGTTCCAGTTCGATCAGCGCCGGTACAAAAAGAAACGAAAAGAGACGTAAAAAGAGCCGCTTTCCGATTAACAGATGCAGATAAAAGCCTACCGGGATAAAAAAGGCAGCGTATTGAAGCAAGTAATATACAGTCGGTCGGATATCGGCTTTTGTCTCAATATAAGCTTCTATAAGGGAAGCCAGACTGTAAAACGGAACCAAATTAACATGGTCGGAGTGTGTAAGGACAGGCTGTTGATAGACATAGCAATAGAAAAAGCCGGCGATAATCGCTGCCCATAGCAGCAAACTGGATTCCAGGAAAAACAGGTTGTAGTTCATAAAACGCGGACCAAAATCCATCAGATACCGCAGCATACAAAAGACAGACGGAACGGCAAAATGCAGAACCGCCAGCCATAGCATATAGACGGAAAACGGTAAAAGCGTTCCATACAGCCCGAGATAGGCAGGCACGCCAATCGCTAACGTAAACAGCTCCGCTACGAAAAGGAAACGGAAGCAATAGTGATAAGAAAAGGAGCTTTCAAGCAGATATTGGGAAATTATCAGATCTGCCAAAGCGATAACCAGCAAGGTGATCCAGGTATCTTCCAGGAAATAAAGCAAACAAGTCTGGAGGATGGCAACAAAGACACCAGCCAGAATAGAAACAGAAGAAATTCGTATCATTCGCGTCTGCATAGGAACTACCTTCTTTCGTTTTTATGATAATAGGAGCCAGAGTCGGCAGACAAAACGAGGTATGCCGGGCAAGGCTGTGATTAAGTGCGCTTAGAGTGTGAAGCGCTGCTGCCAGCCACCACTTGGATCGTGTGATCCGAGCAGGAAAAGGTAAGCCGGTCATGGAATCCACGGTATTCGCCGTCACTGTGGACACAGAGCGGTTCGGACGTATGGATATCGGCTCTGCGGCAGTCAATAAGCGTAATTCCCTTTAGGTGGATATGCTTTCCTCCTAACATCAAAGCCGGCAGGATAACAAAGGCTTTGAATTTGGGAAAACCATGAAGAATACAAAGGGACAGTACATGGTCAGTCGGATCCGCATGAGGTGCTACCGGAAGACCGCCGCCCTCAAAGCGCTGATTCATAGCCGCTGCAAAAAATACCCGCGGATACGTAACCGGCGCCCCGCCGTCAACGGATACCGTCAGATCAGCCGTGTGGCAGGTGAGGATCTGCTTGACTGCGATTACCAGATAGGAAAGTTTACCCAGTCCAACCAGATTGAGCGCCTGCTTGATCGGGGAGTCCAGCGCTTCCTTACAGACCGTAGCATCAAAGCCGATACCGGCGCTGACGGCAAAGCGATAGGGGTGACGCTCGGAACCGGGCAGGGAAATAGTGCCGTAGTCCATCTCCAAAATGTGTTGCCCGGAAAGAATCTCGCCGAGTATTTTAACCGGATCTTGAGGAAGCCCAAGTCCTCTGGCGAGGTCGTTGCTGGAGCCAGAGGGCAGATAGGCAAAGGTAATCCGCTCCAAATCCTCCTTTGGTACAGCGGAAAGCACTTCGTTTGCCGTTCCGTCCCCACCCAAGATAACCAGCGTAAACGCTCCCTTTACTTTGGCACAAAGTTCTTTGGTCAGCCGGATCGAATGGCGGGGATAGCGTGTGACAAATGCCCGGTATACGATGCCCTGGCGGCGCAGCTCTCGTTTGGTCTGCTTCCAGACCGTAAGTCCTTTGCCGCTGCGGGAGGCTGGATTGATGATAAAATAGTACATAGGACATCCCCCTTTTTCTTTAGTATACGTGTTTTAGGAGAAAGTTGCAAGGGGGAGAAGAAGAGAAAATGTAAATTCTCTTATTGCAGTCGGCGACTTTCTTTGCTATACTAAAGGTAACTGATTCGTACATCAGATATGGGATGCCCCCCGCATCTATTAGGAAGTGGGGAACTTGCTCATATCAGTGGCGGGATTCAATCCTCCGCCTGATACGTCTATTCCCGGGCGGAAGCCTTTAGGCGGAAAGCGTGTAA
>CAJUFW010000016.1:4077-32131 GCA_910585655.1 uncultured Lachnospiraceae bacterium | reverse complement strand
TTAACGTAGAATGGATTTTTAAAAGAAAAGATTTGGTGGTAGAAACGATGATCAGCGCTTCGGAAGATAGTGAGGAAATACTATTGAAGGCGTTTAAAAAAGAAGCGGATGGTACGATCAAAGGGATGACATATAAAATGACGGACGAGAGTATCGCCGCCAATATCCAATAAGCAGCCGATGTTTAAAGCTGCATAGAGAAAAAGAACCCCGGCAGTTCTATCTGGTAGAACTGCCGGGGCTTTCTGCGTGGTACCGTAAGAATTAAGCTTCTTTATTCTTCGGCTGCAGTCTTGTCAGCTTCGTCTTCTGCGTCTGTGGAAGCTTCTTCGTCAGAAGCTTCTTTGGAAGCATCACTGCCTGTTTCTTCATCAAAGAAATCGTCCTCGTACTCGTCTTCAAAATCATCCTCAAAATCTTCCAGATAATCCGGTACAAAGAAGTAGTAAACCGCATAGGCGATAGCAGCTACGGCGGCTACAGCGCCGATGATGGCTAACGCCCATACAAGCGGATTGGACTCCTTTTTTTCTTCCGCCTGCTTTCTGTGAAGAAGCTCGTTTAACTTTGCGGTACTCAGTAATTCTTCTAATTTCCTGTCCATGGTCAAATCTCCCTTCCGGCATAGGATCTCTATGCCTGATGCTTTGTAATAGCCTCTGTACCCTATCATAACACATTTTTCCATCCGACTCAAGACTGCTTTTGTAATTTTGCAAAAGAGGCAAGCATTTTTCTGGTACCGACGGAAGGAGAGTCAAATTCTACCGTCACTTCCAGATCGGTTCCGGATGTGCCGCCTTGCTTTGGGGTAAGAGCCGTTACGGTGCCGAGTCCGAACTTGATATGCCGAACGCGGTCGCCCGCTTGGTAATCAATAGGGGCTGTCTGCTGGGCAGATCCTCCAAAGCCCTTTTGGATATAAGGATTCCCGGCGAATAAGCCGCCTGATTTACCGGCAGTAGTCTGTTTGGTCTGGTTTGCTGTCTGTCTGCTGCCGGTTTGGGTGCTGGCATTATTTCCTGCATTACTGTTAGGGCGGTTGATTGCCTGATGAAAGGTACGCATCCCGGAGGCAGGAGCCGATCCGGCGGAAAACGGATTTTTGATCGGAGCAGAGGCGGTGTGACCGTTGGCATAGCCGGAACGAAACGGCGCTGCTTCATGCAGCAGGTAGCGTGGAATTTCACGCAGAAAGCGGGACGGTTCGTTAAACTGCAGATCACCGCGTACCATCCGCAGCCTGGCTCCGCTTAAATAAAGTCGTTCCATCGCGCGGGTAATGCCTACATAACAGAGCCGTCTCTCTTCTTCCAGATCCGACGGATCGTCTGAAGAGATCGAAAGATAACCAGGGAACAGACCATCCTCCATGCCGCAGAGGAAAACCGTCGGGAATTCCAGACCCTTTGCGCTGTGGAGCGTCATCAGGACGACATAGTTATGATTGTTCTCGTCGTCTTCCGCCAGACTGTCGATATCAGCCACCAAAGAGACCTCCTCTAAAAATCCGCTCAGCGTTGGCTCCTCCTCACAATTTTGCTCATAGGCGACGATTTTATTCATCAGTTCGTCAATGTTTTCTAAACGGGCGCTGGCTTCTTCGCTGCCGTCCTCCTCTAACTCTTTTCGATAGCCGCTGTGGGTGAGCAATTCTTCGACCAGCTCGGAAAGGCTATAGGACGGATCGTAGAGCCGGCTTCTCATTACCTCTATCAAAGTGACAAAGGACTGCAGTTTGCTGTTGCTCCGTTCCAGACCAGGAATCTGATTGCTGATACGCAAAGCAGCATAAAAGCTGATATCATGTGCTAGGGCATAGGCAGTAATGCGGTCAATCGTAGCCAATCCGATGCCTCGTTTCGGTATGTTGATGATACGACGGACTGCCAAATCGTCTGCCTCGTTTTCTAAGAGCTTCAAATAGGAAAGAATATCTTTGATTTCCTTGCGCTGGTAGAAATTGACCCCGCCGATCACTTTATAAGGAACTCCTCGTAAAATCAACTTTTCCTCTAAAATACGGGATTGGGCATTGGTGCGGTACAAAATGGCAAAGCGGCTGTAATCCGGCTTATCTCCGGTCTTTTTGGCTTGCTCTGCCGCCAGGGTATCAATCACATCAGCGACCGAAGAAGCTTCCTCCGTCTCGCTGTCATACTGTGTGTAGGCAATCGGTTCTCCGTCTCCCTTCTGTGTCCAGAGAGCTTTGTCTTTCCGCTCGGAGTTATGGGAAATGACTTCGTTGGCTGCCTCTAAAATTCTTCCGGTCGAACGGTAGTTTTGCTCTAGCTTAATGACGGCGGTATCCGGATACTGCTCTTCAAAATTGAGGATATTGTAAATATTGGCGCCCCGGAATTTGTAAATCGACTGGTCATCGTCTCCTACTACACAGAGATTATGTTCTGTCTCCCCATCTTCGTTTGTATAAGAGGCGAGCAGGCTAATTAGCTTAAACTGGGCGGTATTGGTATCTTGGTACTCGTCCACCATAATGTAACGAAAGCGGCGTTGGTAGTAGTTTAACGCATCCTGGTTGTTTAAAAACAGTTCAATGGTCTTGCCGATCAAATCGTCAAAATCCAGAGCATTGTTTTGCTTTAGGCGCTTTTGATATTCCAGGTAGGCTTTGGCGTATTGGGCGCGACCGTAGTCGCCCTCGGTCTGACGCTCGTATTCCTCCGGGCTTAACAGCTCGTTTTTACAGGAGGAGATGACCGAGAGAATGGCGCGTTCCTTGATATTTTTCGTATCAATGTTTAAATACTTACAGATATCGCGCATCAGGGTTTTCTGATCGTCCGTATCGTAAATCGTAAAATTTTTCTCGTAGCCGATGGTGTCAATAAAATGCCGGAGGATACGGACACAGGCAGAGTGGAAGGTAGAAACCCAGATATTTTCCGCTCCGAATTCAATGAGCTTGTCCACACGCTCCCGCATTTCCGCGGCGGCTTTGTTCGTAAAGGTAATCGCTAAAATATTCCAGGGATTGACGTCCCGCTCACCGATCAGATAGGCGATCCGATGCGTGAGTACCCTGGTTTTGCCAGAGCCTGCGCCTGCCAAGATCAGAAGCGGACCTTTATCATGCTGTACCGCCCGGAGCTGCTCCGGGTTTAGGCTGTCATACATACTCATAAATCGAAAATCCTTTCTTTGACTGAAGCGATCGACGATACTTGTCAATCGTACAAATGTTTGAATTTAGTATAGCACAGGCGTTCTCTGAAAGCAAGGGAAAAGGAAATAGTTTTCGGTATATTTTACGAGGACAACCCATATATTGGTGTAGAAGCAGAAAAAAGGGGGGCGTCGGATGGAGACAAGGGAAGAAATTTTACGAATCTGTTCGTTAGGGCTACGGGAAGTTCTTTCAAAGCTACAGGCAGACTATCAGAGCGTGCAGGAAATCCGTCTGCGGGCGGGACAACCTCTGCTGGTACGAACAGAGGCGGGAGAGTTTTTTGTAGCGCCGGACGGAAGCCTGGTCAGGGAGTGGAAGCAAGGCGTCTGCATTTCGGTAAAAGAAATCCGCGATACGTTGGAATGTGTGGGAAGCTATTCGCTCTATGCCTATGAAGAGGAATTACGACAAGGCTTTCTGACCGTTCAGGGCGGGCATCGGGTAGGCATTGCAGGAAAGGCGGTTATCGAGCAGGGGCGGATTCGTACAATCAAAAATATTTCTTTTCTGCATATTCGGATTGCCCATGAAAAAAAGGGCTGTGCGGATACGATCATGCCCTGGCTCTATGAACCAGGGCAAACGCTCCCATGCCATAGCCTTCTTCTTTCTCCTCCCGGCTGCGGGAAAACAACGCTGCTAAGAGATCTGATCCGTCAGCTTTCCAATGGAAGTTCAACTGCCTTGGAGGGCGTTTGTGTAGGGGTAGTGGACGAGCGTTCGGAGCTGGCGGCGTGTTATCTGGGGATTCCGCAAAACGATTTGGGCAGACGGACAGATGTATTGGACGGCTGCCCGAAGTCGGAGGGAATGATGCTCTTACTCCGTTCGATGTCCCCCCAGGTGCTGGCAGTAGATGAAATCGGCAGTCAGACGGATTTGCAGGCAGTACGTTACGCGGCGGGAAGCGGCTGTCAGGTATTGGCTACGGCGCATGGCGGAAGCATAGAAGAGCTTTTAAGAAAATGGGGCGAAACCTGGGATAACGGGATATTTGAGCGTTATATTCTTTTAAGCCGGGTAGAAGGAGCGGGAACGGTTGAGGAAATCTGTGACGGAAGCGGGCGAAGGCTTTATAAAAGAAAGGGAGCGTAAACAGGAGGTGCTGTTATGTGGATGAAGCTTTTAGGAACGGCGTTGGTATGGATTGGCTGTATCGGGATTGGGAATTATCTGGTAGAAAATATCAAAAGAAGGACAGGCAGTTTGGCAGATATCCGAAAAAAGCTGCTGCTGTTACGGGGAGACGTCGGATATGCAAGCGCGACGCTGCCGGAGGCGGTAGAGAGGATTGCCCGTCTGTCCGGAGAACAGGAAGGATTTTTTTCCCTGCTGGCAAGCAGCCTTTCTGAAGAGGACGGTGTAACATTTCCGGAAAAATGGCGGCTGGCGGTAGAAGGGGCAGGAGAAAGCCTGGCTTTGGCAAGAGAGGACGCGGAGGAGCTTATCCGTCTGGGAGAATACTTAGGGCAGCAGGATAAAGAAACACAAATCCGGCAGTTGGATTGGTATTTAAAACAGAGTGAGGAAGCGTTGGCAGAAATCAGGAAAGGAGAAAAAGAAAAAATCCACCTGTACCGAATGTTAAGCGTACTGGGCGGAGCCTTTCTTTGTATCATATTGATATGACCATTAACCTGATCTTTCGGATAGCGGCAGTAGGCATCCTGGTCTCGGTGCTAAGCCAGGTGCTAAAACATGCCGGACGGGACGAGCAGGCGTTTTTAACCAGCCTTGCAGGGCTGCTTCTGGTATTGTTTTGGATTTTACCCTACATATCAGAACTGTTTGAAATCATCCAAAGTCTGTTTGTCCTTTAAAGGGGGGAAAGGAATGATACGGATAGCGGCTATCGGAATTGTAGCGGTGCTGCTGGCGCTTCAATTTAAAGGCGGCAAGCAGGAATATGGGCTATATCTTGTCCTGGCGGCAGGTTTTTTGATTTTCTCCGGCATCATCGGGCAGATTTCCGGGCTGCTAGAAACCATACGGAGCTATCTGTCCGAGATATCCGTATCCGGTCCTTATCTGACGATTCTCTATAAAATGATCGGCATTGCCTACCTGGCCGAATTCGCCTCCGGAATCTGTAAAGACGCCGGTTACTCCTTTTTGGCAGGGCAAATTGAATTAGCCGGCAAGCTGACGATCCTAACCATCAGCCTCCCGGTGATGCTGGCTGTCTTTGACACCCTAAAATCCGTTCTGGGAAGCGCGTAACTCAAAACAGCAAATTTTTGGATAAGGCACAGCTAAATTTATGGACGCATGTTTTAGCGGTCGGAAATTTAGCTAAGGAAGGTGCCTTAGGAAAAAAATTGCGGAACTCAAAACAGCAAATTTTTGGATAAGGCACAGCTAAATTTATGGACGCGTATTTTAGCGGCCGGAAATTTAGCTAAGGAAGGTGTCTTAGGAAAAAATTTGCGGAACTCAAATAAGGAAGAACTAGGTATGGAAATTGATTATTCGGAAATTCAGCGGACGTTAGACCAGGCAGAGAGCGAAAGCGGTCTGGATTTTGCCGGGCTGGTTGCCGACTTGCTCGGAAACGGAGAGGCATTGTCTGCCAAGGGTATAATAGGGCTTTTATGGGAGCATATCAGTCTGGATCTATCGGGCTATGGCACGATTTTTTTGCAGATAGCAGGTATTGCCATCGGTGCGGCGGTATTAAAGAGCATGACAGAGAGCTTTCAAAACCGCCAGGTCAGCGAAACCGGATTTTTTGTGACGTATTTGCTGTTGTTTGCGGTGCTGCTTTCCGGTTTTGCATTGTCTTTTGAAGTGGCAAAAAAAACCATCGGCTGGGTCGTATTGTTTATGCAGTGTCTGGTGCCTGCCTATTCCCTGGCGGTAGCATTTTGTACGGGAAGCGCTACCTCGTTGATGTTTTATCAGGGCATTTTACTAATCATCAGCTTGGTAGAACTGGTAGTGCTTAACATCCTGCTGCCGTTAGTGAACGTTTACCTGATTTTGATGTTGGTCAACCGTTTTTCAAAGGAAGAGAGTCTAAAGCAGATGGCTGATCTGGTTCGGCAGCTTGTGATGTGGGGAGCGAAAACCCTGTTTGGGCTGGTGATTGGGATTCAGATGGTGCAGGGACTGATTTTGCCGGTGAGCGACAAGGTAAAGCGTTCTCTTTTATACAAGACGGCAGAGATGATTCCAGGGATTGGAAACGCGGTAGGCGGAGTGACGGAAACTGTACTGGGAACCGGATTGCTTCTAAAAAACGCAGTAGGTGTGGCAGGTCTTTTGGTGTTGATTTTGGTTTGTGCGGCGCCGTTTGGAAAGTTGCTGTTGGAATATATCGTCTGTAAACTTTCTGCAGGAGTATTACAGCCGATTTCCGATAAACGGATTATCGGGAGCTTAGAGGCGGCGGCAGAAGCTTCCAGATTGCTTTTGTATCTGACCGGGATGACGGTGCTGATGTTTGCCGTCGCGGTCTCTCTGGTAGCTGCCAGCACCGGAATTCACTAGGAGAACGGCATGTCTGAAAGGGGGAAAAGAAGTGGGACGGGTATTTCATATCGTGTTTCAAATTGCCGCCTTTTTGCTGTTTCAGACGGTGCTGCTGCATTTGGTCGGGCAGAGTAAATATGAAAAATACATCCGTACGTTTTCTGGTTTTCTGCTGATTTTACTGTTGTTTTCAGCGCTTCGCTCCGTTTTAGAGGGAGAAAATCTGATGTTTGAGATAGAACGGCAGGTAGAGTTTGCCACAGAGGAGGGAGATTTTCAGTTAAAGCTTAGACAGGCAGAAGAAAGCCAGCAGCAACAGCTTTGGCAGGGCTATGAGAAGCGGATTTTAGAAGAAGCCGCCCAGTGTTTGGCGGAGGAACGGTATTTTTTATCAGAAGGAAACGTTACCTTTTCAAAAGAATGGAAGTTAGAACGAATTGAGCTGGTAGTGTCCAAAACCTGGGAGGACGGAAAAAAGGAAGGAGAGGAGGATGAGGAGGATATGGTAGACGAAATATGGATAGAACCGATAGAAGGAATTTCTCCTATCCAGGAGATAGGCAGTTCCAAAAAAGAAAAGCCGCAAAAGGAGGAAGGAAGCATGTCTGTAAAAGGAGATTCTGACCAGGAGCTGGCGCAGCTTCAAGACCGTCTGGCAAAACGCTTAGGGATCCAACAGAAGCAAATCATACTCCGCTGGAAGGGAGCTTAAAGGGCGTCCGGCAGAGAGAAAAGAGGTGGAAATAGGATGTGAAGGAAGAGAGTGGAAAAGAAAGGGAAAAGGCAAAAAGAGCAGGGAAAGGGGCGGGGTGGGAAGAACGGCTGAATAAGCTTAAAGAATTGGCTCTATCCAAAATGGGGCTTATCCTTCTGGCAGGAGTGTTGCTTTTTATGCTTTCCGGTCTGTTTTCCGGATCGAAAAAAGCAGAGGACAGTATATCCGCTGAAAAAGAACCTAAGAACACCGGAAGTTTTTTTAACGCCGAGGAAGGGCTGTCTGAAACAGAAGCGGAAATCATGCGTTATTTAGAGAGGCAAGAGGAGCGTCTAAAAGCGATTTTAGAGCAGGTGGAAGGAATCGGAAAGGTCGAGGTAATGTTTAGCGTATCCTCCTCCAGAGAAAAAGTGGTGCTTTCTGACAATCCCTACAGCAAACGTCAGGTAGAAGAGACGGATTCGGCAGGAGGCACCAGGAAAACAAAGGAAATAGAACAGAACGATACGACGATCTATGAAAGCAACGGCGGCAGTCAGACTCCTTATGTAGTCAAAGAGCTGGAACCGGAACTTTCCGGAGTGCTGGTTTTGGCAGAGGGAGCCGAAAGCGATGCCGTCAAAGCAGAGATTGTAGAAGCAGTAGAGGCATTATTTGGATTGCCCGCGCATAGAATTAAAGTAATTAAGCGACGAGGTTAGCAAAATTGAGAGGAAGGAATGCAGTGAAACGGATTTTTCGTAAGAATCAAGTGATTATTACTGCTTTGGCGATCATGATTGTGGTAGCCGGATACCTGGATCATGTGCAGAGGCAGAAACGGAACGCACAGGAGTTAGAAGAAACCTCCGCCTCTATGCAGGACGGAGCGATGCAGGACATGTCCATGCAGGATTTGTCCGCGGAAGATTTAGGAGAGGATACGACAGGAGAAGCGTTGTTGGTCAGCGGAAGCGTTCAGACTGATATTTTTGCGGCGGCAAAGCTTTCCAGAGAGCAGATGCGCGCCCGGAACAAGGAAACTCTGACAGCCCTTATTGAAAATGAAGAAGTGGCTGAAACACAGCGAGAGGAAGCCGTAGCGGCAATGATTGCCCTAACGGATACCGCAGAACGAGAAAATGCAGCAGAAGTATTATTACAGGCAAAGGGCTTTGGTTCTGTAGTAGTCAACATTACGGATGAGAGCGTAGACGTCTGCGTCGGAGCAACCAGTCTGACCGACAGTCAGGTGGCGCAAATCCAGGATATTGTAGAGCGCAAAACCGGAATAACGGCGCAAAACACCGTGATTACGCTGGCTTCTGAGCTGGCTGCCTCGGATGGAGCAGGGGAGGTAGAAGAGGCGACGCCTACCCTTTCTGAACAAAACGGAGCAGATACTACAGAAGGGAAAGAGACGCCAAACGAAGGCGAACAGACAGCGGAATAAAAGCCCAATAAAAACAGAATAGAAAAATTGCTTTTCAAATCCAGGAAAACATGGTATACTATTGATAATGGATTTTCTGGTATGAGGAAAGGAGAACGTAATGGCTCAGGAAATGGAAAAAGAGATTCATGCAATACAAGAGGAAAGCAGGATCGGTGAGGTACAGATAGCCGACGAGGTAGTCGGAACGATTGCAGCGCTTGCGGCGATGGAGGTAGAAGGTGTAGCCTCTATGGCAGGAAGCATTACAAACGAGCTGGCAGGAAGGCTCGGTGTGAGAAACTTAAACAAAGGCGTTAAGGTAGAGATATCCGGCAAGAGCGTCTTTGTGGATATGGCGATTCACATTCTCTATGGCAGCAGCATTCCGAAAGTATCCTGCCAGGTACAGGATCGCGTGATGTCCGCCATTGAAAATATGACCGGCTTAAAAGTAGAAGAGGTCAATATTCGGGTAGCAGGAGTCGTAATGGAAACGAAATAAAACTGGTACAGCCCTTGGACGGAAGTGTTCAGGGGTTGTACTTGTGTGTTAAGGGGACGCAAGATGACAAGGAGAGAAGTGAGGGAGCATCTGTTTAAACTGGTGTTCCAGAAGGAGTTTTATGAAGCAGATCTGCCAGAGCAGGAAAGCCTGTATCTGTCGGAGGAGGGACTTTCCGAGGATGCGTCAAGGAAGGAACTGACAGAGCGGTTTGCACAGGTGCTGGCACATTTAGAGGAAATTGATGCAATCCTTTCCGAAGCCAGCGTCGGCTGGAAGCTGAAACGAATGAATAAAGTAGACTTATCCCTGCTGCGGGTAGCGGTATTTGAAATGCGTTTTGATGAAAGGGTGCCGGAAAAGGTCGCGATCAATGAGGCGGTAGAGTTGGCAAAGCAGTTTGGAGGAGATGATTCCCCTGCTTTTATCAACGGTGTCTTGGCAAAGCTGGCAACGGTGTCGGAATGATGGAGCAGGTATATTCCGTTTCCCAGGTCAATTTTTACATCAAAGATTTGTTTGAGCAAAACCGGATGTTAGAGCGTATTTCTATCCGGGGAGAGGTCTCCGGCTGTAAATATCACAGTTCCGGGCATATTTATTTTACGCTAAAGGATGCCGGAGGGCAGCTTGGATGCGTGATGTTTGCCGGGAATAGAGCGAGCGGGCTTTCTTTTCAGCTAAAGGACGGGCAAAGTGTAACCGTATCGGGGAATATCAGCGTATACGAGCGGGACGGAAAGTACCAGCTTTATGCGAAAAGGATTACGCAAGGAGGTATCGGGCTGCTGTATCAGCAGTTTTTAGAACAGAAAAAAAGACTAGAGGCGGCAGGTTATTTTTCTAACGAAGCGAAAAAGCCTATTCCAGCCTACCCAAAGACAATCGGGATTGTAACTGCGGATACGGGGGCGGCAATACAGGATATCCGAAACATTGCCGGCAGAAGAAACCCATATGTGCAGCTTATTTTATGTCCTGCCAAGGTACAAGGGGCAGGAGCAGGAGCTTCTATAGCCGCCGGTATAAGACGGCTTGATCAGATGGGATTGGATGTTTTGATCGTTGGCAGAGGCGGCGGTTCTATGGAGGATCTTTGGGCGTTTAATGAAGAAGAGGTAGCAAAGGCGATTTGGGAGTGCCAAACTCCGGTCATTTCAGCCGTCGGTCATGAAACGGATGTAACGATAGCAGATTTTGTGGCAGATTTACGAGCGCCGACGCCTTCTGCAGCGGCAGAGCTGGCGATTCCGCGTGTAGAAGATATGTTAGAGCGGCTGATGTCAGCCAGAAACCGTTTGGCAATGCAGATGGAAAATAAGCTTCGCCGTTTGGGGGACAAGCTAGAGCAAAAGCGTCTTCGTTTGATGACGGTCAGCCCGGCATACCGTCTTCGGCAGCAGCGTCAGAGGCATGGAGATCTGCAGGATCGGCTGATGGCGTTGATGGAAGCCAGGCTAGAGGCAGCAAAACATCGGCTGGCATTGTCGGCGGAGCGATTAAACGGCTGTTCTCCATTAGCCAGGTTGGCTTCCGGGTATGCTTATGTGGCAGGAGAAGACGGACGGGCGATAAGGAGCGTGGAGCAGCTTGCACCAGGCGATAAGTTACGGATTCACCTGATAGACGGCAAGGCTGTCGTACAGATAAAGGAGATAGAGGAAAAGAAAGGGGAGGGCAGGTTCTAATATGGCAGAAATAAAGGCAAATTCTTTGCAGGAAGAAACAGAACTTGGTCTTGAAGAGGGTTTTGAGCGTCTGGATTCGATTGTTTTGGCAATGGAGCAGGACGAGATGACGCTAGAGCAGTCTTTCAAGTTTTTTCAGGAAGGCATGGAACTGATAAAGCGTTGCGGAGAGCAGCTAGCAGATGTCGAAAAGCAGATGATCGTGCTGGAGGAGGGCTCTTTGCAATGAGTTTTGAAGAAGATCTAAAGATTCGCGCCGGGAAAGCAGAGGAATTGCTTTCCCGTTATCTACCGGAGGCAGAAGGGTTGGAGGCGACCGTGCGGGAAGCGATGAACTATAGCGTACAGGCGGGCGGGAAGCGTCTCCGTCCGGTAATGCTTTTAGAAACTTTCCGGCTCTTTGGCGGAAGCAGAGAGGAGCAGGAGCTGGCAGATACCTTTGCAGCCGCCTTAGAGCTGATACATACCTATTCGCTTGTCCACGACGATCTTCCGGCGATGGATGATGATGATTACCGTCGGGGCAGACTTAGCACCCACAAGCAATATGGGGAAGCAATGGGGATTTTGGCAGGGGACGGGCTGTTAGGGTATGCCTATGAACTTGCTGCCGGTACGCTGCTTCGTGGGGGTACAGAACAAAGAGTCGGCAGGGCAATGCAGCTACTGGCAGAGCGACCTGGTATCCGGGGAATGCTGGGCGGGCAGGTGGCGGATATAGAAATGGAGCAGGGAAAGCAGCCAGTCGATTTGGCGCGTCTTTGTACGATGTATGAAAAAAAGACGGGGGCGCTTTTGGCGGCAGCCTTGGAAATCGGCTGTGTTTTGGCAGGAGGAAGCGAGGAGAGTCGAGAGGAACTAGAACACATCGGAACGTTAGCGGGACTGGCTTTTCAGGTGCAGGACGATATCCTGGATGTAACAGGAGAGGAAAAGAAACTGGGAAAGCCGCTCCATAGTGACGAAAAAAACCAAAAGACTACGTATGTTACGCTGTTAGGACTGGAAGAGGCAAAAAAACAGGCGGCAGCCTGGGCGGCAGAGGCAGTACAAAGGATGAAGCATATAGAAGAGCAAAATCCTTCTTACGACGGTTTTTTATCCAAGCTGCTGGCTTTTTTATGTGAGCGTGACTATTGAGAGTAAGGCAGGACATAGTTATTATGCTACAATGTTTGCTGATAGAACGATGATAAGAAATGGGGAATCAAAATGGGCTTGTTGGATCAGATTAAGGAGCCAAATGATATCAAAAAGCTGCCAGAGTCAGATCTGCCGGATTTGGCGTTGGAAATCCGCCGTTTTATTTTAAAGATAACCGCTCGCAATGGAGGGCATGTGGCGTCAAACTTGGGAGCGGTCGAGCTGACCATTGCGCTGCATCGGTTTTTGACGTTTCCGGAGGATGTGTTAATTTGGGACGTCGGACACCAGGCGTATACCCATAAGCTGCTGACCGGAAGAGGGGAAGAGCTGCTGCGTCTACGGAAAACAGGCGGAGCAAGCGGCTTCCCAAAGCGAAAGGAAAGTTCCTGTGATGCGTTTGGAACCGGTCATAGTTCTACCTCTATATCCGCCGCGCTTGGGTTTGCTAAGGCGAGGGAATTGTTAGGAGGAACGCAGAAAATCGTCGCTGTGATCGGAGACGGAGCCCTGACCGGAGGCATGGCGTTAGAAGCGTTAAATAACGCGTCCGAGTTAGAGAGCAACCTGACGATTGTCCTAAATGACAACGAGCGTTCTATTTCGGAAAATGTAGGCGGGATGGCAAATTATTTAGGAAAAATCCGTACCAATACCAACTATCAGGAATTCAAAGATGATGTGGAAACGGTTGTGCGGGGGATTCCGGCAATCGGAAATGCGATTGCAAGACGGATCAAGATATCAAAGGATTCTCTAAAGCGTTTTTTTGTACCAGGGATGTTATTTGAAGATATGGGACTGACCTATATCGGACCGATAGACGGGCATGATATCAGGCAGATGGAAATGGCGCTGGTGAGCGCTTCCAGAGTAAAGGGAACGGCTCTGATTCATGTGATTACCAAAAAGGGAAAGGGATATCGTTCTGCCGAACAGCATCCGGCGCAGTTTCACGGAATGAATCCGTTTTTGGTAAAAACCGGAGAGGATCGATATCCGGAGAGAGCCGTTTCTTATACGGATCTATTTTCCAAAACGATGTTGGAACTGGCGGAGGAAAATCCGAGGCTGGTAGCGGTAACGGCGGCGATGCCCTATGGAACCGGGCTGTATGATTTTAAAAAAAGTTATCCCAAGCGTTTTTTTGACGTCGGGATTGCCGAGCAGCATGCGGTAACGTTTGCCGCCGGCTTGGCAGCTGCCGGAATGAAGCCGGTCGTGGCGATTTATTCTACTTTTTTACAGCGGGCGTACGATCAGATTCTGCATGACGTCTGTCTGCAGGGGCTTCCGGTTGTGTTTGCCGTAGATCGGGCCGGATTAGTAGGAAGCGATGGGGAAACACATCAGGGAATTTATGATATTTCTTATTTAAGCTCGATTCCGGGAATGACGATTATGAGCCCTAAAGACGGTATAGAGCTGGCGGCAATGCTGCGTTATGCGCTGGAACTGGACAGACCTGTTGCGATCCGGTATCCGAGAGGAAAAGCCGAGCTGGGAGATATTCATACTTTTTCGCCGATTGTATGGGGAGAAAATGAGATTTTGCAGGAGGGAGAAGAGGTTTTAATTTTGGCGACCGGCGCAATGGTAACAGTGGCACGTGAAGCCGCCGCTTTGCTGCAAGAGCATGGTATCCGACCGACTTTGGTCAACGTTCGTTTTTTACAGGAAGCGGACGAGGCGCTGCTGGAACGGATGGCGGCAAATCACCGGATATTGGTGATGTTAGAGGAAGGGATTTGCTCCGGAAGCTATTCGCAGAAGCTTTCTGCCGCGCTGGTAAAAAAAACTTTAGGCTATCGTTTTCTGCCTTGTACGCTGCCGGATAGTTATGTGGAGCATGGCAGCATAGCGGAATTAAGACAACGCTATCATCTGGATGCGGAGGCGATAAAGGAGAGGATTATCAATGAAAGAACGGCTGGATGTCCTGCTGGTTAGTCGTGGACTGGCGCAGTCGAGGGAAAAAGCGAAAGCGGTCATTATGTCGGGAGAGGTTTTGGTAAACGGTCAGCGGGAGGATAAGGCAGGGAGTATGTTTGATACTGCCGTTGAAATTACTTTAAAGCATCCGCCGTTAAAATACGTCAGTCGGGGCGGGCTTAAATTAGAAAAGGCAATCCAGACGTATGAGTTGAATTTAGAAGGAAAAGTCTGTATGGATATCGGCTCTTCGACCGGCGGTTTTACGGACTGTATGCTGCAAAACGGCGCTGCACGCGTCTATGCGATCGACGTAGGAACCAACCAACTGGCATGGAAGCTGCGGCAGGACCCTCGGGTGGTTTCTATGGAAAAGACCAACATCCGTTATGTGACGCCGGATCAGATTGGGGAAGCAGTTTGTTTTGCTTCGGTGGATGTATCTTTTATTTCCCTGACGAAAGTGTTGGAGCCAGTTCGGGCGCTCCTTGCCAATCGGGCGCAGATGGTCGTACTGATTAAGCCGCAGTTTGAGGCTGGTCGGGAGAAAGTCGGAAAAAAGGGAGTTGTGCGAGATCCGAAGGTACACGAGGAAGTCATAGAGGCAGTGATTCACTGTGCGTTACAATTGGGGTTTACGGTGCTTGCATTGGAGTATTCTCCGATAAAGGGACCGGAGGGCAACATTGAATATTTGCTCTATTTGGAGTATCGGGCAGAAGAGATACAGACCGAAGAGTTTTCCTGTGAGGGCAATGCGGACGGGCAAGAGGACTGGCAGGAGGAGATTAGCCGGGTCGTATGGGAGGCGCATAAAGCATTGGACGAGAAATCATAACGGGAACGAAAGAGAAGGGGGATGGCGGGTGAAGCATTTCGGCATTATTGTAAATTATGGCAAGGATGACAGTATGCAGATGGCGTATCGGATCAAAGAGGAAATCGAAAAAAGGGGAGGAAGCGCGCAGCTTCTGCCGACAAAGCCGGAGGGTGGGTTGGGCGGGGAGGGCTTTACCGACGTCAGCGAGATTCTTCCGGAAACCGAGGCGGCTTTGGTGTTAGGAGGGGACGGGACGGTAATCCAGGCAGCGAGAGAACTGGCAGGCTATCGTCTTCCGATCATGGGAATTAACCTGGGTACCCTGGGATTTTTAACCGAAGTGGAGATGGAGCATGCCACGGAGGCGATCGAGCTGCTGCTGGCAGGGCAGTACCGGTTAGAGGAGCGAATCATGCTTTCTGGCACGGTGTACAAGGCGGGAGAGGCGGTATACAGAGCAGAGGCTTTAAACGATATTGTCATTACCAGAAGCGGGTATTCCAGAATCGTTTCGATGCAGGTCGTGGTCAACGGACAGCCGCTGACGCATTACCGCGGGGATGGAGTCATTCTTTCGACGCCAACAGGGTCTACCGCGTATAACCTCTCTGCCGGAGGACCGGTGATTCTGCCGGAAGGCAGGGCTTTTGCCATCACCCCGATATGCGCCCATTCTCTGGAAATACGGAGCATCGTAGCTTCGGCAGAAGATTGTATCAGAATTGAAATTGCTACAAGTAAAAAATCCCAGAAAGAGGAAGCAATTGTCAGTTTTGATGGGAATACGGGAATCCTTTTGGAAACCGGAGATATGGTAGAGGTAAAAAAAGCCATGCAGCAAACATATTTTATTAAAATCGGCAGCAGGGGAGTTCTGGAAAACCTACGGATGCTTTGGAATGGAGGAAGGAATGAAGGCAAGGAGACAGGATAAAATCATTGAGCTGATCCAGGAGTACGATGTGGAGACACAAGAGGAACTTGCGGATTTGCTTTCAAATGCCGGCTATCAGGTGACACAGGCAACGGTGTCAAGAGATATTAGGGAACTGAATCTGACAAAAGTCAGCGTAGACGGTAAGGGACAGAAATATGTCGTCTTACAGGGCGGGGACGGCGGAATGAATGAACGCTATACCAGAGTGCTGCGGAGCGGCTTTGTTTCGATGGATATGGCGCAAAATATTCTGGTCATCAATACGGTGGCAGGGATGGCAATGGCAGTGGCTGCTGCTCTGGATGCTTTGCAGATCAAAGAAATTGTCGGCAGCATTGCCGGAGACGATACGATTATGTGCGCAATCCGCACCGCCGAGCAGACCAAAGAGGTTATGAAACAAATTGAAGAAGCGCTGGGCAGATAAAGATAATAGAAAGGAAGAAAAACGATGTCAGGACATTCTAAATTTGCAAATATTAAACATAAAAAAGAAAAAAACGATGCAGCAAAGGGAAAAATTTTTACGGTGATTGGAAGAGAAATTGCGGTAGCAGTCAAGGAAGGCGGAGCAGATCCGGCTAATAACAGTAAGCTGCGCGACGTAATTGCCAAGGCAAAAGCCAACAACATGCCGAACGATACAATTGATCGGGGAATCAAAAAAGCGGCAGGGGATGCCAACTCCGTCAATTACGAATACGTAACGTACGAGGGGTATGGACCGAGCGGAATTGCGATTATTGTAGATGCGCTGACCGACAATAAAAATCGTACGGCAGCGAACGTGCGGAATGCGTTTACAAAGGGCAGCGGCAATGTAGGAACACAAGGCTGTGTGTCTTATATGTTTGATAAAAAAGGACAGATCATCGTGGATCGGGAAGAATGCAGTATGGATGCCGACGAGCTGATGATGCTGGCGTTAGACGCAGGAGCAGAGGATTTTTCCGAGGAAGAGGACAGCTATGAGATTTTGACCGATCCGGACAGCTTTAGCGAGGTACGGGAAAAATTGGAGGCGGCAGGGATTCCGATGGTAGAGGCAGAAGTAACGATGATTCCGCAAAATTGGGTGGAGCTGACAGATGAAAACGATATCAAGCAGCTCAACCGGACGTTGGATTTGTTGGACGAGGATGACGATGTACAGGCTGTCTACCATAACTGGGATGAATAAAAACGTAAATAAATATCCAGGCTCGGATAGGTGATATCTGAGCCTGGATGTATAGAAAGGACAAAGAAACAATCAATTTTGATTCCAAAGATACTGAAAGTATTGCTGCTTGATTTTGGTTTTTTCCTTTTTACTGATAGGGATCAAGGAGCCGTCTTTCAGCCGAAAATCACGCTCTAAAGGGACATCTACATGGTTCATATTTAATAAATAGCTCCGATGACACCGCAGAAAAGGTGGAGAAGGAAGCTCTAACTCCAAATCGCCTAAGGAGCGGTAAGTGCTGACTGTCATATTGGAAGTATGGATGGTACAGGTAGAGTTCATCACTTCAATGTAAGTAATCGACTTGTGTAAAATAGGAATCGGAAGGCGGTCGGAGAGAACCGTCAGTGTCCGTGTATTTTCTAACAGCAGTTCCTGACAGGCATCTAACGCTTCCGAGAGTCGTACATAACTAACTGGCTTTAACAGATAGTTGGTAGCTTGTACAGAGTAACCTTCGATCGCATGTTCTGCCGTGGAAGAGCAGAAAATCACAATCGCATCGGTATCTGTTTTTCTAAGCTCATGAATGGTATCCATGCCGCTTATACCTTTTAGGAAAACATCCATCAGAATAATGGCATATTTGCCGGATGGAGATGAGGAAAGAAAATCTTCTCCGTTCCCGAAGAGTTCGATTCCGGCTTCAATCGAATGGGCAGTACAATAACGTACCAGCATTTCATAAAAAGAGCTTCGTTCGATAATCGAGTCGTCACATACAGCAATCCTCATAGCGTGTCACCTAACCTATATCCGAATCAAAGAGTCAATATTTTGTCTTATCCTCAGTCTATCATGAAACGTTTGGATTTGCAAGAAAAAAACAGGTTATGACACAAAATTGTCAAAAAGGATTGGTAAACTTTTGCTATGAAAAATTTGGAACTGAACGGGGCGGCTGCAAAAAACAGAGGGCAGGAGAATAATGGAAGCGCTGCTTTACGGGGTTGGCGTTAAGGAGAAGAGGAATTCTGCCGATATGAGAAGAGAGTAGTGTAGCGAACCGATCAAGGAGCGCCTATGAAGGACGGAACAAGGAGGTAAACGTAGATATGAAATGGAGTTTGTTTGAGAAAGGAATATGGAGGAGGCGGCTGGCGTTTGGGCTGTGTCTGGTTCTCTTGCTTGGTATCCTGCCATTCCCGGATGGGATGGGGGGAAGTGTGGAGATGGGGAAGATTACGGCGGAAGCAGTAGTGGATGCTCCTCCTTTTTTACAGACCTATTATTTTAGTTTAGGAAATGGTAAATACATTCCTGCATCGGGTGATTCTAGCTATCATAAAATGACAGCTACCGAGCAGACTCTGCAGCTTTATGTTTCTAAGATTGATGGAGCGGAAAACCCTAACGGAAATCCGGTTGTAGGAACCGATATAGTGTTAAATGCAGATAATAAGACAAATGTCATTGAAGCTACTCCTATAAAGAATGCTTCCGGAACGGCTATCCAGCTCAAGCTAACCGTAAAGGGACCAGGGCGAACTACTATTACAGGACAGATAATAGAACCAAATAAAGAACCTGCTAACTTTTCGTTTAACGTAGAAGTAGACTTGGATCTTGATAAAAGTAAGCCGACAGATAATAAAGGTAAAGCTTATTACTATATTATGCGTCCAGGAACGGATCAGGCGCCGGAAGGGCATTCTCTGAAAGTTCGTTATCCGGGAATCAAGCATCAGCTAGCGGTTAAATATGTTACACCATCTAACGGCGCGATAAGCGGCGATTATAAATACGATTATTCAGGAACCGATCTGGAATGGGTTTCGGACAATGAAAATGTTATAAAAATAGCAGGAAATGGAATAGAGCAGGCAGTAGGAGGCGTATTAGAAGCAGTAGGTGCCGGCTATTCTAAAGTAGAGGTAAGTATCCCTGCCATGGGAGGAAATGGGAAGCAATCAGAAACTTTGGAAGTAGTGGTTCCGCTGGAGTTTTCTGCAACAGCGCCGGCAATAACCTCTGGATCAACGGTGACGCTTGGTTCTTATGCAGGTTTTTCGGAGAATTTGGAAAATGTAAAGGCTGAGGTAGATGAGGAAGGAGTAGGAACTGTCACATTTTATTCGACTGCTTATGATCCAATGCCAGTGAAAGCAGATAAATATAAAACGATGAGTTATCAGCTTTTCTATGAAGGAACGGATAAAGAAGTTTCTACGGATTTATACACTTTTGATGCCAGCGGAATGGAGGAAATGAAGCATAAAAGTATTTATGGAGCCAGCGAAATCCGTTTAAAGCTGAATAAAGCCGGCAATTATGTCTTTCGGGCGCAGATGGATCGGTTGCCTAATAATATTGAAGAGAGAGAATTCCAGGCAGAAGTACACTTTGAAGTACCGATAGTGGCGATATCTGGCAGAAGTGTCTGGATGAATGTAGGCGATAAATTTAGTTTTTTTAATAATACAAATTTAAGTGAAGATGATATAAAGAACTATCGTTTTGAAACAGAAGACGGAAGTAAAAATATTGTAGAGGCAAATACCAATACCGGTATCGTAACAGCAAAACGAAAGGGAGAAAAGATAGTTTACGGATATCCGAAAAAATATAATTCTTATGAAGAGGCAGTAGCGGCGAACGCACCAGTATTTAGTTTTATTATCCATGTTATTGACACGCTTTCTATGAACTTAGAAGAAGCTACTATTCCGGTGGGAACTACGATAGATTTAGAGATATTTAGTACCAATCCAAGTGTTCCGGTAAAATGGGAAGTATCAGAGGAAGGAATTATTTCCTGGGATCCGTTGGATTCGACACGAGTAGTGGTAAAAGGTGAAAAGGAAGGCGAGGTAGAGTTTGTTGCTACGCAGACGATCGGCGGAGTAGAAAAATCCGTTACCTGTCGTATTACGGTTATCGGCACGACGACTGGGATCACCTTGAATCCAAGCCAAATGGATTTGGCAATAGGCGAGTCGAAAGGAATAAAAGCGATTATTTCTCCTGCTTTAACTAAAAAAGTAAAGCTGCATTGGGTATCTTCCGACGAGACGATTGTATCCGTAGATGATCCGAACAACCGGACGGATTTTTGTTCGGTTACTGGTAAAAAAGCAGGAACTGCTATTATCATGGCAATCAACCAAGATAATATGGTAGTAGGTTCTTGTATCGTTACGGTTACGTTGGCGCCGGGCGGAATTACGTTGTCCGAGACGAATTTGACGTTGCCGCAATCTGTTGGAAAGTACCAGCTTTATGCAACGGTTACTCCGGCAGATGCAACAGATAAAACAGTAAGCTGGAAATCCAGTAACGAAAAAGTAGCAAAGGTAGATCAAAATGGTGTGATTACCTTTGTCGGAAGTGGTACCGTGACGATTATTGCAACATCCAACGGGGATCCGACCAAGCAGGCATTTTGTGAAATCACCGTTATGGAGCCAGTCACCTCTTTGACATTAGATCAAAGCAGCATTACCTTAGAGGTAGGTAATACGCACCGTCTGACCTATGAAGTACTGCCGAATAATGCGTATGACCGGAGCGTAACCTTTGTGTCTATGGATACGAAGGTAGCAACGGTTAATTCCACTGGTTTGGTTACGGCGAAAAAGGCAGGGACGACATATGTTACGGTGACGACAGCAGACGGCGGCTACAGCAAGGTTTGTACGGTAATCGTCAAGCAGGCAGCGACAACGATTAAGCTGGATGCGACAGGCTTATTATTGGATGTAGGCGAGTTCTATAATTTGGAAGCAACCTTTAACCCGAAAACAACAACTGAAACAAAGCTGCGTTGGAGTTCAAACGATACTTCTGTAGCAAAGGTAGACACCAAGGGTCGGGTAACAGGAGTAGCAGAAGGAACCTGCGTCATTACAGTGACGACAGAAAACAACCTGGCTGCCTTCTGTTATGTAACCGTCAATCAGCAAGTGACCGGTGTGGAACTGAATTATGATTCGGTAACAGTAGATAAGGGAAAGACGATTAAGCTTACGGCAACCGTTCTTCCGGATAATGCGACGAACCAAAAAGTGAAATGGACGACTTCCAATGCCAGCGTAGCGGCAGTTTCCGCTTCAGGAACGGTACGTGGTATCGGAGGAGGAGCGGCAATCATTACCTGTACGACAGAGGAAGGCGGATATATCGCGGTTTGTATGGTACAGGTGATTGAAAAGGTAACGTCAATTAAACTCAATAAGTCTTCTTACAAGCTGGGACTTGGAAAGAAATTTACGCTGACAGCCAAGGTACAGAATTCAGCGGCGACAAATCAGACGGTGACTTGGAAATCAAGCAATCCAAAGGTATGCAGTGTTTCCAAAAAGGGTGTCATTACCGGTCTGAAGCTAGGAACGGCAACGATTACTGCCTATGCTAAGGACGGCAGTGAGGCAGAAGCAAGCTGTGAAGTACGGGTAGTACGGCAGGCGACCAGTCTGACGCTTAATCGTGGCTTGTTGAATATGGTAGTAGGAGACAATGCGACGTTAAAAGCAAAGATTAAACCAAGTAATGCAACCTATAAAACCCCGAACTATACTTCTAGCGATAGCAAGATTGCGATAGTGGATACGAACGGCAGGGTGACGGCTATCGCTGCCGGAACCTGTAACATTACAGCAAAGGCAAAGGACAGCAGTGGTTTAAAAGCGGTCTGTGTCGTTATTGTACGTCCGGTTGTGGCTTCTACGGCAATTACCCTTAATCCGACTCAAGTGACGATGGGCGTCGGAGGAAGCGAGACAATCAATTACTCTCTGCGTCCGGTAGACAGTACGGACAGTGTGGTATGGAGTACAAATAACCGTTCGGTCGCTACGGTCGGAAAGACTTCCGGAATTATCCGAGGCGTAGCGCCTGGTACGGCAGTTGTGACAGCTACCACCACGAGCGGCAGGATCGCAACGGTTCAGGTGACAGTAGTCGGATTAAACTATACTTCTCTGACCTTAGAGCAGTATGATTCCTACCTGCTACGTGTCATGGGTGTTACAAGCGGTATTATCTGGGATGTAGATAATCCGGATATCTGTACGGTGACAGGAGGCCGTGTCAGGGCAAAGAAAGCCGGAACGACAACCGTTGTAGCGCGTGTAAATGGTGCCGAGCTGCGGTGCCGTGTAACAGTAACAGATATCCGTCAGGATTAGGAAGTATATACGATATCATTTCTGTTAAGAATCATAGGAAATAGGGAGAAAACGTTTGTTAGAGCATTTACATGTGAAAAATCTGGCGATTATAGATGAAGTGGATATTTCTTTTGGCAATCATCTAAATATTCTGACTGGGGAAACAGGAGCCGGGAAATCGGTGATCATTGGTTCTATCAGCTTGGCTCTGGGGGCGAAAGCCTCCCGGAGCCTGATTCGGAAGGGCGCCGCTTACGCTTCCGTAGAACTGGTTTTCCAAGTAGAAGAAAGGCTGAAAAGTCTGTTGGAAGCATATGACGTCTATCCGGAAGACGGGCAGGTCATTTTGTCGAGACGCTTGACAGGAGATAGAAGTATCAGCAAAATCAACGGAGAGAGTGTCACCTTAAGCCGTGTGCGGGAGGTGGCTTCTCTTCTTTTGGACATTCATGGGCAGCATGAGCATCAATCTCTGCTGCATATTCAAAATCATCTGGAGATTTTAGATCGATACGGCAGAGGGGAAACGGAAGCGCCGAAAGCGGAGCTACGTTCTTTGGTACAGAGCTGGAGAAAAAAGAAAAAGGAGCTAGAGACGTTTACCTTAGATGAAGAGAAGCGGCTAAGAGAGCTTTCTTTTTTGGAATATGAATGGAATGAAATCGAAGAAGCTCAGGTCAAACCTGGAGAGGAAGAGGAGCTTGCCGCCGCCTGTAAAAAAATGTCGAATGCCAAAATGCTGTGGGATTTGGTACAGGAAATCCATGGCTTATGCGGTGGTGACGAGGGAGCGGCCGATCTTTTGGGAAGAGCAGTGCGACAGATGGGACGTGCCGCAGAATTAGACGAGGAAGCCTCCGGGCTGTTGGAGCAGCTTCGAGAGCTGGAAGCGTTATTGGATGATTTTAACCGGGAAATTGCAAGCTATCAAGACGGCTGTGTGTTTGAGGAAGATTCCTTGACGGAGATGGAAGAACGGTTGGATACGATACGTGGATTGATGGCAAAACATGGGGGAACCTATGAAACGCTGATGGCTTATCAGCAGGAGGCGGAGGCGGAAATTGAACGGTATCGAAATTATGAGCTGTATCGAAACCGCTGTCAGGAAGAGTTAGCAGCTTTTGAAGAAGAACTTGCCAAAAGATGCCAAGCACTTTCAGAGATCCGAAAGAAATATGCAAAGGAACTTGCGATACAGATAAAGCAGGCTTTGCAGGACTTAAACTTTCTGGACGTACAGTTTGAGATTTCCTTCCGGAAGCTTTCGAGCTTTACGGAACTGGGAAACGATGAGGTACAGTTTTTAATTTCTACCAATCCAGGAGAGCCGGTACGACCGCTCTCAGAGGTGGCATCCGGAGGCGAGCTGTCCCGGATTATGCTGGCGGTTAAGTCTGTGATGGCAGAAGCCGATGCAATCCCAACGTTGATTTTTGATGAAATTGATGTCGGAATCAGTGGAAGAACTGCTCAAAAGGTATCGGAAAAAATGGCGACAATTGCCAGGAATCATCAGGTATTGGCGATTACCCATTTGGCGCAGATTGCCGCAATGGCAGACAGCCATTTTATCATTGAAAAAGAAGCGGTAAACGATTCTACTGCTACGCAGATTCGGCAGCTTTTGGAAGAAGAGTCGATTGAAGAGTTGGCAAGGATTTTAGGCGGAGCGCAGATTACGGATATCGTACGTAAGAGCGCTTTGGAAATGAAAAAACTGGCAAATGAAACGAAAGCGGTTTTTCCATGAAAAAATAGATAAAGTTTTGGGTATACTAAAGGGAGTGAAGCGCTCCCTTTTTTTGTATGATAGGAAAGTTCTCCAAACTTCCCTATCATACAAAAACCCTCCGGGTAGGATGCATACTTAAGTCATAACAGGGGTGAAAAAAGGAGGCGGCTGCAAATATATAAAATAGAAAGGCAGTCGGGTATGAAACGAAAAAAAATTTACCGTAGCATTTTAATCGTAGCTTTTTTGTTGACTTTGGCAGGAATGTGCGTCTATTATATAAGCTATGTAAACAACAGCCTGCCGGAACATATCCATATCCTGGTAAACAGTGAAGAGGAGTTTGATTTTTCGCTTCCCTTTACCGGAGAAGCAGATGTCACACAAGTTGGGGCGGTAAACTTAAATAAAAAGCTGGTAGAAGGAGAAAAGATCCGTATGGATTTTAGCCATCCTTTTACCATCAAGGCTGACCAGACAGGGGATGTAACGATTGCACTCCGGCTGTTCGGTATTATTCCGCTCCGAGAAGTGAGTATGAAGGTAGTAGAGGAACAGGAGGTGATTCCCTGCGGAGTAACAGTAGGTATTTACGTAGAAACAGATGGGCTTTTGGTGCTGGGAACCGGTGAAGTAACAGACCGGCAGGGAGGAGTACAGGAGCCGGCGCTCAATATTGTGAAATCGGGGGATTATATCCTTTCTGCCAATGAAACAAAGGTGACGACCACCAGGGAACTGCAAAAGGCAATCGAGAACTGCGGCGGTGAAGATGTTGTGCTGGCGATACGGCGGAACGGGGAAGAAAGCGAAGTGCGCGTACATCCGATCGAGGACGCCCAAGGATCCTATAAGGCTGGAATTTGGGTCAGAGATAGCACACAGGGAATCGGAACCCTGACTTTTTTAGATATGCGGGAACGATATGGGGCGTTAGGGCATGGAATTACGGACGTAGATACCGGGCTTTTGTTGGAAATTGAAAAAGGCTATCTCTATCGCGCCAACGTGCTGACCATTACAAAAGGTGTGCCAGGTACGCCAGGCGAGTTAGTAGGTGTGATAAACAAGGCGGAGGACGCCAGACTGGGAATGATTGAAAGCAATACGAATCATGGGATTAATGGAGAGCTTACTTCGGAGGCAGTATCCGAACTATGGGGAGAATCAGTTCCTACCGCTCTGCGTCAGGACGTCAAGCTGGGAACCGCCTGGGTTCGTTCCTGTATTTCAGGGCAACCGGAGGACTACGAAATTGAAATTGAACAGATTGAAAACGGAAGGTTAGAAAATGGACGGGGAATGGTAATCCGTATTACGGATGAACGGTTGTTGGAACTGACCGGAGGCATTGTTCAGGGAATGAGCGGAAGTCCGATTTTGCAGGACGGGAAGCTGATCGGGGCAGTCACCCATGTATTTGTAAAAGATTCGACGAGAGGCTATGCTACCTTTATCGAAAGCATGTTGGAGTAATCTGTCAGAATAAGAAAATAAGATGTGTCGAATCCTGCGTTAAAAAGGACTTGATTTTATGTAAAAAAATGGGTATTATAATAGGGAACTGTCACGCCGCTTGTATTTCGTATCATAAATGTTCGGACAAGCTGTGAAAACAGGAAAAAGAGCGGGATGCACACTCGCGCGCATGGAAGATGTTGCCGTAAGACAACTGCGCTCGGCGCGAGAATTCTACTTTGTGGAATTCTTTTTCAAATCTGGAAGGCTCGGTAAGGACTGATTTTTGGAGCTTAAAAAGAAAGGAGGATGATGGGGGTATGGGTAAAATAAGTGTAGCCATCATTGATGATAATGAAAGAATCTGCAACCTCCTGGAAGATATTTTGAAACCGGAAAACGACATGGAAGTAGTTGGTAAAGCGGTAGATGGTATGCAGGGGATGGATTTGATTCGGGAGAAGGAGCCGGACGTGGTGCTGTTGGATCTGGTCATGCCAAAGCTCGACGGCTTGGGAGTATTAGAACGCGCCCACACGGAAAAACTGAAAAAACGTCCGGCATTTATCGTTCTGTCTGCGATTGGACAGGAGGGAATTACCGAGCAAGCCTTTGAGTTGGGAGCCAACTATTATGTAATGAAGCCGTTTGATAACGCTGGAGTAATCAGCCGTATCAGACGGGTGAATGGAGAATTGCCTTTTCAGGTGAAAAATTTTGATCCCAACAGTCGGATTGTTCTGCCGGACAGCAATCAAACTTACTTGGAGCGGAACCTGGAAGCGGATGTGACAGATATGATACATGAAATAGGGGTTCCGGCTCATATCAAGGGTTATCAGTATTTACGTGATGCGATTATGATGGCTGTGGAAGACAATGAAATGCTTGGTTCCATTACCAAAGTATTGTATCCTTCCATTGCCAAAAAACACCGCACGACGCCAAGTCGGGTAGAACGGGCAATCCGTCATGCGATTGAAGTCGCCTGGAGCCGCGGTAAGATGGATACGATCGACGAGCTGTTCGGCTATACGGTAAGCAACGGAAAAGGAAAGCCGACAAATTCCGAATTTGTAGCATTGATTGCCGATAAAATCCGACTGGAATATAAAATGAGGATTTAAGCCTGACGGCAGGAGCAAAACTGACAAGCACAATACATAAGAAAGCGCATAAACAGAAAAACAGCACTTGACAAGGTGGTTTAATGGTGTTAAACTCAAATTATAGAGAGTTTAATGTCATTAAACCATTTTTGTTTTTTAGGAGGTTATACATGGAGGATTATAAGTTAGGAAATATGGAACTGCGTTTTGCAGGGTTGATTTGGGAATATGCGCCGATAGCGTCGGGAGAACTGGTAAAGCTTTGTGAAAAAGAGCTTTCCTGGAAAAAATCGACCACTTATACGATGCTTCGGCGTCTCTGCCAAAGGGGGATTTTTGAGAACCAGGAAGGAACGGTACAAGTGCTTCAGACAAAAGAAGAATTTCAATCCGGGCTTTCCGAGCAATTTGTAGAGGAATCTTTCGGCGGTTCCCTCCCTGGTTTTCTGGCGGCGTTTACCGCCCGAAAAAAACTTTCCGAACAAGAAGTAGAAGAACTACGTCGTCTGATAGAAGAAAACCGCAGACAATAGAAAGACGCTGGGAGTGTAGAGACGGAACTAAAAAAACAGTCTCGAAACGGGAAGCGCCGGGAAGAAATTTCCTTCGTGTTCTTTTACGAAGGAAGTTTCTTCCAAGGAGGGGCGCTGAGAGTGTAGAGACGGAACTAATATGGAGGAAAAAAATATGGATAGAGTGTGGATAGTGTTCGTAGAGATGAGCATAACGGCGAGCTTTGTGATCCTTTGTATCCTGCCTGTCAGATGGCTGTTAAGAAAAGCGCCTAAGGTATTTTCTTATGCCCTTTGGGCGGTAGTGTTGTTTCGGCTGCTTTGTCCGACAGCAATATCCAGTTCGTTTTCCTTGCTGGGTGTCCTAAGCGTACCGTTAGAGGCGATCCGAGGCGAGAGCTTTACGCTTGATAAGGGAACCTATTCGAGCAAGGGAGAAATACAGGGAATAGAAGGAAATAGTGGCACAGGGGAACTAGGACAAAAGAATATAAACAATACGAAAGCCGAAAGTCGTTTGGATGAGTTAAAGGGAGCAGACGAAGATAGAATAAGTGTTAGGACTGTGCTGGCAGGACTTTGGCTGATAGGATTTGGAGGACTGCTGTTTTCGAGTCTGGTATCGGTCTGGCGCCTGCGGCGGCGTCTGGTTGGCGCCGTGAGGATGCGGGAAAATATCTGGCTGGCAGATCGGATTGCGTCTCCGTTTGTGATTGGTATTGTCCGTCCGCAGATTTATCTGCCGTCTACCCTTTCCAAAGAGGAGCAGACGTATATTTTACTACATGAACAAACTCATATTAGGCGGAGAGACTATTTGATAAAGCCACTGGCTTTTTTGGCGCTGTGTCTTCACTGGTTCAATCCTTTGGTATGGCTGGCGTTTTTTCTGGCGATACGGGATATGGAAATGTCTTGTGACGAATCTGTCCTGCGTCGGATGGGAGAGGAGATCCGCTGTGACTATTCTACCTCTCTTCTTAATCTGACCATTGGAAACAAGGGGATTTTTCCAGGCGGAAGCTCCGTGCTGACACCGACGCCGTTGGCATTTGGAGAAGGAGATACAAAGGCAAGAATTCGCAATGTTTTACA
>CAJUFW010000016.1:0-4067 GCA_910585655.1 uncultured Lachnospiraceae bacterium | reverse complement strand
GAGTTCAGACGTGTGCTCTTCCGATCTCAATATAAAAAGCCTGCCGTTTGGCTGCTTGTAGCCGCTTGTGTAGTAGTGGCAGCCTTGGGAATCGGCTTGTTTTGCAATCCAAAACAGGCAGAAGGTCAGGAAGAGCAGAACAATTTTTCCGCTCAGACAGAAGAAAGGAAAGATACCAAAGGAAGCGGGGAAAGTACGTTGACGGCAGAAACGATGGCAGGAGAAAAGTTTATTGCAGAGAACTCCAGGCTTTGCCTACGGACAGACGGCGGCTTTGAATTCAATCGTCATATCGCGACCAATTATAACCCGAAAGGAACTTGGACGGTAGAAGGAGAGGAACTGAGGCTTCAAGGTTTTATGGAGGGAGAGCAGTTTTTGTTTCATATTCAGGGGGAAACTCTGGTATTTGTAGAAGGAACGGACTTGGTAGAAAAAGGAACCATTTACCAAAAGTCAGACGAGACGAAATGGGCGCTTCGTCCGATGATTCGGGTAAACGGTGTATTATATCTCGATACCAATAAACCGATTCCGGTGGAAATGGAGGAATCCGCTATTTTAGGGACAGTAACGGAAAGTGTTGCCGGCTGGGAACAGCCTTGGAAGGAAGGACAGACCAATTTCGGTATGATAGGGAGTCCTTATGCGTACTATGAGGATGGAGTGGTGGTATGCTACGATCACGAATGGTATTTTTTTGAGCGGAACCAGACAGAGGAGGCGGCAGGTGATCCGACAGAAGAGATACAGACAGATGTGCAGACAAAGGTTGTTTCCGATCCGATGTGGGTGCCGACAGAGGAGGAAGCGATCTATATGGCAATTTTAGACCATAACCGGCAGACATCGGAGACAATGGAAGAGGAAGCGCCGATTCGTACCTCCTCCTGGGTAAAGGTAGGAAGTACAGAATCTGGGAGAACTGGGGAAGAGCCGGGTACCATAACGTACTATCTGATTGGAAGATTCCAAGAATTTGAAAAGCAGGAGCCAGATTTATCAGGATTTCGTCCTTCTGATAGTATAGAGCCAGGAGAGTATGTCTTATTACCGGGAAATCAAAGATTGCTCTGGGTGCGTGTCAGTTTGGAAGAGAAAGAGGATATCCATCATAATAAATTCTATCGTCATCGGACGGGCTATTGGCAAACCGAGATAGAAGAGAGTGCCTTGGAGGCGATGAAGGAAGAATTCCGGGAAGAGTTTTGGGAAAAAGCTTCCGACTATGAGCAATATCAGATGGCTTTGACGCAGGAATGCTATGCCCAGGCTGTCCGCGCTTCCGGGATGGAATCTTTTATCCAGACGAGAATCGATCAGCTTTTTAACGAGGTGGTTTCTTCTCCGGCGGAATCCTCCAATCCAGGCGATTACCTAAAAGCCCATCCGGCGGAAATCGAAGAATTACTCTACTATGGAGACTATACCAGACAATATGCCAAAGACTGGCTGGAGGCAAACGGAAATACCAGCCTGCGTGGAATTTTGTTGGAATGGATACTGGAAAAGTTAGACTTTTCTTTTTAGAAAAAAGCTGATATACTGTTACCAATATGGCACGATGAGTAGTCTGCCGTTCTGGTCTGTTGACAGGCTGGGAACTATGCTAGGATGATGAGGTAACAGTATGATAAAGGTAAAGGAACTTTCCAATGGAATTCCGCTTGTCATGGAGCCAATGGAGTATTTAAAGACGGTTTCCTTCGGCGTCTGGGTAAGAGTCGGATCGGCATTTGAGACGCTAAAGACAAATGGGATGTCGCATATGCTAGAGCATATGGTATTTAAAGGAACCAAAAGCAGGAGTGCAAAGGACTTGGCAGATGAGATAGCGATTATGGGGGGAAATTTAAACGCTTGTACCTGCAAGGAATACACCTCCTTTTATGTGACGACTTTAGAAGAGCATTTACGTCAGGCGGCAGAACTGCTTGGCGATATGCTGTGCCACTCCTGCTTTGAGGAGGAAGATTTCTGCCGGGAAAAAGGTGTGGTACTAGAGGAAATCATGATGTATGAGGATTCGCCGGAGGATCTGGTGCATGAGATGCTGCAAAAAACAGTCTGGCAGGATCATCCGCTGGGATATCAGATATCCGGGGACGTCGATCGGGTAGCTTCTTTTAGCAGAGAAGAGTTGCTTCGTTTTTATGCCATGCACTATGTAGCGGAAAATATGCTGATTTCCGTAGCAGGGCGTTTTGACGAAAAAGAATTGACGGCAGTCTGCGAGGAGGCGTTTGGCGGCATCCAAAGAGGGAGCAACCGCTATTTTCTCTCTACGCCGGACTATGTTCGTTCCTTTTACTGCCAGCCGAAGGATATAGAACAGATACATTTAAACCTGGCATTTCCAGGACCAACGATGAATGCAGAACAAAAATATGCGGTTTCCGTGGCAAATGAGGTATTAGGAGGAAGCGACAATTCTCGTCTGTTTCAGCGAATCCGTGAGGAAATGGGGATGACCTATTCGATTTTTTCCTATGCTTGCCCATATCTAAGAGCGGGGCTTACGCATATCGACGTGGTGTTAAACCCACAGAATCTGGAAGCTGTCTTTGACGGGATATTAGAGGTAATCAAAGAATATCGTTGCAATGGAATGTCAGAAGAGGAGCTGCTCCGGACGAAGGAACAGATCAAAACAGAGTTGTTGATTGCCAGTGAAAGCACCAGAAGCCGGATGGAAAGCAATGGAAAGGCGATTCTTTACCGGGGAGAGCCGGTGCCGCTTTCCGAGACGATAAAACGGATTGCAGGAGTGGACCGGGAAGCAGTGATCCACAGCGTCCAGGAATATTATAACCTGGGACAGATGAGCATTTCCTTAGTCGGGAATACGGAGACACCAGGGAAGGAACATTTGGAGTCGTTTATTCCGCATCGAAATGTTTGCCGCGATAATAGAAATGAATAAAAAAAGGAAAATCTCCATAAACTAACCGAAATTTTAAAAGCGGATAAGTTTAGGGAGATTTTTTTGCCGTCAGGTAAGGAAACGGCAGCAGATGAAGAGAAAGGAGCCAGAAACATGTATAAGGTATGCCTGTATGACGCCAAACCTTACGATTGCCTGTTTTTTGATCAAATGGCAGAGGAGTACGGGGTAGAGCTGACATATTTTGAAAATAAACTGACGGAGCGCACAGCGGTGATGGCAAGAGGCTATGAAGTCGTAGTGGCATTTGTCAACGATGTGTTAAACCGGGCAGTGATAGAACGCCTGGAGGAAGAAGGAGTAAAACTAATCGCTATGCGCTGTTCCGGGTACAACAATGTAGATTTGGAGGCGGCGCAGGGGAGGATTCCGGTCGTACGTGTACCGGCGTATTCTCCTTATGCGGTGGCAGAGCATACGATGGGAATGCTGCTATGCCTAAATCGAAAGCTGCACCGCGCCTATAACCGGACAAGGGAATACAATTTCAGTCTAAACGGGTTGATGGGTTTTGATTTGCGTGGAAAAACAATGGGGATTGTAGGAACCGGGAAAATCGGGCAGGCGTTTATAGAGGTCTGTTCGGGCTTTGGTATGAACCTTTTGGCGTACGACGTATATCCAAATGCTGATTTATCGGTGGAATATACGGATTATTATGATTTGTGCAGCAGAGCGGATATCATTTCGCTGCACTGTCCGCTGACTAGGGAGTCATATCATTTGGTAGACGAACGGGCAATCCGACTGATGAAGGAGGGCGTCATTATTTTAAATACGTCCAGAGGGGCGTTGATTGACAGTGAAGATTTGCTGGAACATTTAAAAACCGGAAAAATCGGCGCGGCTGGTTTAGATGTCTATGAGGAAGAAACCGATCTGTTTTATGAAGATTATTCGGATACGATTGTGCAGGACGATGTACTGGCGAGATTGATTTCCCTGCCAAACGTGCTGGTAACGTCTCATCAGGCGTTTTTGACGGGAGAGGCATTAAAAAACATTGCAGAGACAACTCTTTCTAATATCCAATGCTTTTTAAAAGAAGGAGCGCTGCAAAATCAGGTGATTTTCACACCGAGAGAGGCTTCCGGCATATAATAGTAAAGAACGAAAAAAGGAA
>CAJUFW010000015.1:17018-32608 GCA_910585655.1 uncultured Lachnospiraceae bacterium | reverse complement strand
CGACGCTCTTCCGATCTTTCCCTTAATCATATCGTATACGTTCAGACCGGCATCCTTGGTGATCTTCTCGGCTTCCTCCAGAGATCCAATGCCGTAGCTGCCTAATACTTCATTGATCTTATCTATTCTTCTCTCAAATGATTCAAATAAAGCCATGGTATTCAAACCCTCCTAATTTATGTAGTAATATTCTACTTTTGATTACTCTTTTCTTGGATCGATGATCTTTACAGCGTCTGCCACACGACCATACTGTCCCTTCGCCTTTTCATAAGCGGTGTTCGGATCGTCGCCCTTTTTGATAAAGTCGGTCATTTTGCCAAGGCTGACGAACTGATAACCAATGATCTGATCCTCTGCATCCAGAGCAATCCCTGTTACATAGCCCTCTGCCATTTCCAGGTAACGAGGTCCCTTCTTTAAGGTTCCGTACATGGTTCCTACCTGGCTTCTTAATCCCTTGCCCAAATCCTCTAAGCCTGCGCCGATCGGCAGTCCTTCTTCGGAAAACGCGCTCTGGGTTCTTCCGTATACAATCTGCAAAAACAGCTCTCTCATAGCGGTATTAATCGCGTCGCACACCAAGTCGGTATTGAGTGCCTCTAAGAGTGTCCTTCCAGGCAAAATCTCTGCTGCCATTGCTGCGGAATGAGTCATACCGGAGCAGCCAATCGTCTCTACCAGAGCTTCCTGGATGATACCTTCTTTCACATTCAGCGTCAGCTTGCAGGCTCCCTGCTGCGGCGCACACCAGCCGATGCCGTGTGTTAAACCGGAAATATCTTTTACTTCCTTAGCCTTTACCCATTTTGCTTCTTCTGGGATTGGAGCGGCGCCGTGAGCAACGCCCTGTGCCACTGGACACATTGTTTCTACTTCATGTGAATAAATCATGTTGAGACTCCTTTCAATATACATATTCGTATGAGCTGTGTAGAAGACGGGAGGAAGTGTTCCTGCCTGTCCTCACACCTGCTTCTATTTTCGCACAAAATTTGCATTTCGTCTATACCTTTTTTAGACTTTTTTCCTATTCTGCCGAATTTGCCTTTTCTACCTCGACAATCGCTGTCTTTTTCATTGGAATACGGCAGTTTTTATTGTTCCCAAACTCCACGATAACGACTTCGTCCATGATATCGATTACCACGCCGTAAAAACCGCTGGTCGTCAAAATGCTGTCTCCGATTTCTAGGGAAGCAAGCAGCGCCTCCATCTGCTTTTGCTGCTTCTTCTGCGGACGGTAGCTGATAAAATACATCGCTACACCGATTACTACGATATAAACGACCATAATTCCAAAAAAGCTGCCCATTCCGCCCTCTGCTCCTGCCGCTGCTAAAAATCCTGTCATACCATTACATCCTCCTTGTTTGTAACTTTCTTGTTTTATTGTGCTTTCTTGTTTTTTGCTATCCTTTTCTGCCGGAAAAGCAGATGATATCTATGCCTCTACTCCGGCACGCATTCCCTCTATTTTCTTCTTTTTATACGAAAGAAAGCGATCCTCCTCAATCGCGGCACGGATTTCTTCCATCATCGTATTATAAAAATACAGGTTGTGCATCACCAAAAGCCGCAGTCCCAGCATTTCCTTGGCTTTTAGCAAATGGCGGATATACGCCCTGCTATAGCGCTGGCACGTCGGACAGCCGCAGCCCTCTTCTATCGGTCTTTCGTCCAGCTCGTAGCGCGCGTTTAACAGATTCATTTTGCCATGATTGGTATAGGCGTTTCCATGGCGACCGTTTCTGGCTGGATAAACACAGTCAAAAAAATCCACCCCACGTTCTACCGCCTCTAAAATATTTTCCGGCGTACCCACTCCCATCAGATAAGTCGGTTTTTCTTCCGGCAAATATGGCACCACTTTTTCGATGATATCATACATCTCTTCATGGGTTTCCCCTACTGCCAGACCGCCGATCGCATAGCCGTCCAAATCCAGATCGGCAATCCGCTTGGCATGTTCCGTCCGGATATCCCCTAAAATACCTCCTTGGTTGATACCAAACAAAAGCTGTTTCGGGTTAATGGTATCCGGCAGTGTATTCAACCGCGCCAGTTCCTTCTTACAACGTTCCAGCCATCTGGTCGTACGCTCTACGGAATTTTGAATATAGTCCCGTTCTGCCAGCGCAGGCGCACACTCGTCAAACGCCATCGCTATCGTAGAAGCCAAATTAGACTGGATACGCATACTTTCCTCCGGTCCCATAAAAATCTTTCTGCCGTCTATATGAGAATGAAAATAGACGCCCTCCTCTTTGATCTTTCGCAGACCAGCCAGGGAAAACACCTGAAAACCGCCGGAATCGGTTAAAATCGGCTTATCCCATACCATAAACTTATGGAGTCCGCCCAGTTTTTTTACGACCTCATCTCCTGGTCTCACATGCAGATGATAGGTATTGGACAGCTCCACCTGCGTATGCAGCCGGTACAAATCCTCGGTAGAAACAGCACCCTTAATCGCTGCCGCCGTACCGACGTTCATAAAAACCGGCGTCTGAATCACACCATGAACCGTGTGAAATTCGCCACGCTTTGCATTTCCGTCTTTGTGTAATAAACGATACATATTCCTCCTATTTTGAGCCCGACTAAAATCGGGCTTAGTTTCCGTAAAATCCCCTTAGGGATTCTACCATCTTCCTTTTGCCTGTTTCCCAAGACAATATGTTAAGTATACCCTGCTTCTCTTCTCTTTTCAACCCGATTTTTTAGATTTATACTTTTTTTATTGAATCTTTATCGGATTCGTTGTAAAATAAGGTAAATCAAATCTCCCTTTACTGACTTGTGATTTGCGGAAGGGAGTGTGTACAGGAAAGGAAACGACCTCATGAATATTATAATAGCCTTGGGATTTATATTTGGATTATTCTTTCTTCAGAGGAAGCTGTCCCGGAAGTTTTGGGCAAAAAATCTGGGCATTTCCTTGTCTTTTTCCGAAAATTCCGCCCGTGAGGGAGAACGAATGCAGCTATACGAAACGGTTTCTAACCGTAAGTTTCTTCCGCTTCCGGTACTTCGCGTCAAATTTTCCGCCTCCCGTTTTCTGGTCTTTGACGATCAGAACAATTCCCAAATATCTGATCAGTTTTACCGCAACGATATTTTATCCGTTCTTATGTATCAGCGGATTACCAGAACCCTGGATTTTACCTGTTCTAAACGGGGCTTTTATACGATCAGCCGGATTGACGCCGTAAGCAATGATATGTTCCTTTCTTCCAGTTTGGTGCAGGTCATTCCCTGTAACCTTTCGCTTTCGGTCTATCCCCGCTATCTTCATACAGAAGCGTTTGAGATTTTGTTCCGCCAGATGTTTGGTACGATTTTAGCCAGACGGGTGATCAATGAGGATCCGTTTGAATTTCGGGGAATCCGCGAATATCAGCCCTTTGACAGCCTCCGTTCGGTCAACTTTAAAGCGTCTGCCAAAACCGGAACACTAAAGGTCAACCAACACGATTACACCTCTTCCCAGCGTGTCCACCTTCTGTTGAATCTGGAGCTGGAAACCATCTGGCAGTACGACGAGCTGTTAGAGGAGGCAATACGTCTGGCTTCTACCTTGACCGGAGAATTTATCCGCCAGGGAATTCCCGTTTCTTTGGAGTCCAACGGCTGCGATCTGATCACGCAAAAACCGGTCTCTATCCCTGCCGGTTCCGGACCCGGGCATGCGCGAACGATTGACGAAGCGCTTTGCCGGATTGATACCCGCCTCCGAGTACCCGCCTTTCTTCCTGCTTTACATACCATTCTGGAAGAGGCTGCCGGAAAAAGCGAAGATACGCTGATTCTTATTTCCACCTTCCAGCGCCAGGACTTAATCGAAGCCGTTCGTACTTTGATCGAAGAACAGGTTCCGGTGTTCTGGATTGTCCCGCTTCATGACGATATGGAGTTGATTGTTCCGGAGGATATCGGAGACTGCCTGCTCCGTTGGGACGTCCCAAAACTTTTGTAACCATCATGACCCTGCATTTGACTAGGAAAGGAGCTGTCATAGTTATGTCTATTGCCCGTTACAAAAGACTTACCCGTATTCTCAATACTATCATCATTTTTTTAGCCTGTTTTCCGGTAATTCTGCTGGTACTTTGCGCTTTGGATGCCTTATCCCTGTCCTGGACCATTATCTTTCCGATCATGGCTTTCGTACTTTCTTTCCTGCTACAAAACTATTGTACCAATCTGCACGTCTTTTTCCTTTGTAATCTGCTCTATGCCGCGATACCGCTTGCCATCTGGCTGCTTGCAGCCGGGCTTCCTGCACACTTTCCGGGCGCTGTTGTCTATGAAATAGATGGTACGGTAAATTTACTCGATCTTACCAGTCCGCGTATTCTTTTAACGTTGTTTTATATCGCCTTTGCAGTAGCAATGTTTGTCGGAAATTTTGTGATAAAACTTCACCATCCGGACAACTATCTGGGCAGCAATATCCCACTTGCCGTGTTAGGCGTGCCGATTCTGGTTCAGATTGCCAGCCTCTCTCTGCATACTCCCGGCTTGTCCTTTTGGATTTTGGCAGGAGCCGTTTTACAGATTTTGCTTTACTTTTACAATAAATATTTACTGCAATACATTGGATTTTTAGAGGAAGTAAAAACCTCTGTTGATGTTCCGCTTGGGCAGATCAGCACCTCCAACGGCTGGCTTTTAGCGGTGTTCTTTCTGATTTCTACTTTTTTGATGACCATTATCTGCCTCCTGCCGCTAGAACATCTCCTTCCCTCTCTGATTACCTTATTTTTCGACGGCTTCCGCGCTGTCCTTATGTTTATTTTCTGGCTTCTCCGTATAGAAGAAAGCCAGGGAGAAAGCACAGAACCTCCTTTAGAGAATATTCACCAGGATTTTGGAACAGAAGAGAGTTCTTTGTTGGCAGAGATTATCGGAAAAGTGATCTTTTTCGTTCTGATTGCCGCTGCCATTATCGGTGCGCTGACCTTATTGATTTATTTGATTCTTTTGTTGGTAAAAACTTTTTACAGTCAAAGAACACTTGCTTCGGACCGTGTAGAATTTTTAAATCCTTTTGATCATGATAAAAAGGAAAAGCTTACCCCAGAATCCCGTCCGGAATTTAACTTTTGGAATCGTCTCTTTGGCAGCTCGCCCGAACAGCGAATCCGGAAAGCCTGGTATCGGATGATCCGAAACCATATTCCGGATGTACCAGCGCAGTTGGCGCCTTTCGAGCTAAGCCAAGACATCAGTCACAACGAATTAGAGCAGCAATCCGCAAAGGAGCTTTCTGACCTCTACGAAAAAGCACGATACAGCAGTCAAATTTGTACCAAAGAAGACGTAAACGCTGCCAAACAGCTCGCCGGAAAGCTAAAAAGCAAAGCAAAGTAATCCCTTCCCGCTTCTTTGTACTTTTATCTGTCAAAACAGAGAACGGGAATCAAAAATAGGAGGAAAAAGTTATGAAGCATGTTTTAAAAAATGACTATTTGACCATTACCGTTGATTCGGCTGGCGCGGAACTTACCAGCGTCCAAAACGCCCAGGGGACGGAATATCTCTGGAACGCCGATCCTGCCTACTGGAAACGGCACGCTCCTGTCCTGTTTCCTTTTGTCGGAAGCCTGAAAAACAAGGAATATCACTATCATGGCGTTTCCTACCCGATGGGACAGCACGGCTTTGCCCGCGATATGGAATTTACTCTTTTATCCACTACCCAGTCGGAAATCTGGTATTTTTTAAAGGCAGACGATTCCACCCGCAGCCACTATCCTTTTGACTTTGAGTTACAGATTGGCTACCGTCTGGAAGAAACCAAGCTGACGGTTCTTTGGCAAGTGACTAACCACGGACAGGAGCCTATGCCGTTTTCCATCGGCGCGCACCCGGCTTTTTACTGTCCGCCGACGCCGGATAAGAAACGGACAGACTACGAATTCCGTTTTGACAATACGTCGCCTTTGACTTATCATGCGATTGCAGAGGGCGGACTGGCAGATACCCATACCGAACATCCGCTTCCGGAAACTGCCAACCATACCCTGACTATTTCCGAACATCTTTTTGACGGCGACGCTCTGATTGTAGAAGGTCATCAGGCACACCGTATCGAACTGGCAAAAAAAGGAGAGGAGCCTTATATTACGGTGTTATTTGACGCTCCGCTCTTTGGGCTGTGGGCGCCTCCGGGAGCAGAAACACCGTTCGTCTGTATCGAACCATGGTATGGAAGATGTGATGCTACGGATTTTAACGGCACTTTAGAAGAACGAGAATATGGGCAGACAGCTGCGCCGGGAGAGACTGTGACCTTTTCTTACAGCATCACATTTGCCTGAATCCTTTTTTCTTCCGGCAAAGACTTTACAAATCCCGGCGTCCATGCTAAAATGGCAACAGCAAGTAGCACAGATGGTCGCACCGAACATGGCTTTGTCCTTTTCGGTGAGGAAAGTCCGGGCTTCATAGGGCAGGATGCCGGATAACGTCCGGTGGAGGCGACTCCAAGGCAAGTGCAACAGAAATATACCGCCGCCGGCGTAGGGATTCCTATGCCGGCGGTAAGGGTGGAAAGGTGGTGTAAGAGACCACCGTCCTGCTGGTGACAACAGGAGCCATGTAAACCCCATCCGAAGCAAGACCGAATGGAAGCGATACGGCTGCCCGCCGTGCTTCGGGTAGGTCGCTAGAACCTGGCGGCAACGTCAGGTCCAGATAGATGACCATCACGGCAGTACACATTGGTTTCACCAATATGCTGCCGGACAGAACCCGGCTTACCGTGCTGCTTGTAGAAAAACAAATCAAAAGCCCCTTTGACCAGAAGCGTAACCAGAATACATGTTGCTGTTTATCGCTTTCTGCCCAAAGGAGCTTTTTTGTATGACAACCGCGCTCGGCTAAAGCTTATACTTACTTTATCACCTGATCATGCAGGAAGAAATAAGCGTTATTGACAATCTTTGCCACTCCCTTAGAAGAAATCGTCGCTGCCGTCACCGAATCAAATCCGGTTGCTTTCAGTCCGGTATCCTCCTCCGGCGCCTTCGGGTTCCTTGGCAGAAGTCCGCCTACTGTCACCGGTGCGGCAATTCCGTCAAACTGGCTGACAAACTCATCGTCTGCAATCTTAGAGCCAAGTCCCTTTGTCTCGCTCTGTTCTACCACTTTCATTTTCAGGACGGTTTCGGCAGCCGGATCAAATACAACTACAATCTCAATATTTGCAGATTCATTGTATCCTGTGCCAAACGCATGCACAATATAGTTCCCATCCTTACTCTGCTCCAAAGCTGTCACCTGATAAGTCTCGGTATCCAATCCGCTAATTTCTAAGGCATCTCCCTCAAACAGCTTGTTGGAATTGTCCTTTGTAGCAGCCGCCGCTACGATGACTCCTGCCGAGCATAACAGCATCACGACAAGTCCCACAATCTTTGTCACCATTTTGTTCATGTTCCCAATCTCCTTTAATCTCATTGTTTCTAACCGATACCTACTGCCTATCATAGCAGATTTTGTCTCTTTTGTAAAGAGAGAATCACTGTACCGACTCCCGCTCTATGAGCCTTGTCGGCAGCAGCATCCGATTTCCTTCCAGACGCTCGCCTTTTGCCAGTCGAATCGCCTCTCTTGCGCTCTCGGCTCCCAGCTCTTTGATTGGACTATGAACGGTTGTAAGCGGCGGAATATAATATTCGGACATTTCAATATCGTCAAAGCCTAAAATACTGATATCCTTTGGGACATGGATTCCGTTTTCCCGCAAAGCCCGGATACAGCCAAACCCCATCGAATCGTTGGCGCAAAAAATCGCATCCGGCAGTCTGGTTCGTTTGGAGAGAAGGCGCCTTATCTCCTCATAGGCACGCTCCTGTTCAAACTCGCCCCGAACGATAAATGCTTTGTACGGCTTTAGACGGCGTTTTTTCATCACATCCAGATAAGCCTGATAGCGTTGGGCATTGTCGAAATTATCGGTTCCATGTATGTAGCCGATTTTCCGGTTCCCTCGCTGTATCAGATATTCCACGCCCTCTGCCGCGCCTTCATAGTTGGCAATCAGTCTGCTTGAGACATTGATGCCTGCCACATCCCGATCCAAAAACACCAGCGGCATATTCCTCTCCAGCAATCGATCGACATACTGCTGATCGTACAAAATGTTAATAAGGATGGCGGCTGCCACACCGGAAGAAGAAACGATGCTAAAAGCCTCCCTGTTGTCCGCCGCGTCACAGACATAAATGTTTAACAGATAACCATGGCGCTTACACTCCCGGTAGGTTTCCTGTATCAGCAAATTATAAAAACTGCCTTGAAGATCCTGTACAAACAGACCAATGGTATTCTTTTGATTGGACTTTAACAGTCTTGCGTTTATATTTGGAATATAATTCAGACGTTTGACGGCATCCAGCACTTTCTTTTTGGTCTCATCGCTGACGACGTCTACATTATTTAACACATTGGATACGGTGGAAATCGCCACACCGGATTCCTTTGCTACGTCCTTAATCGTCACCATCCTATCACCTATCCGATCCTGTTTCTATGGGTTTCATTCCCCATCTGATTTACACAATCTCTACCTTTAGCATATTGGTAGTTCCGCTCGTCCCCAACGGCACCCCTGCCGTCAGAACGGCAATATCTCCCTTTTCCAGCAAGCCTAATTCCTCGGCGCTCTTAATCGCATGCTCAAACAATTCAAAGGCATCTTGTTTTTCCTCTAATAAAACCGGATAAACGCCCCAGGAAAGATTGAGCTTTCGACAGACACTCTCTAACTCAGAGCCCCCGATAATCGGACAAGCTGGACGGTATTTGGAAATCATCTTCGCCGTACGCCCTGATTTGGTTACAGTGACGATTGCCGCAGCGTTCAAATCGTGCGCCGTCATACAAGTCGCATGAGAAATCGCCTCGGTAATTCCACTGTCCCGGTCGGTCTGCATCTTCCGGAAACGTTCTAAATAATTGATATCCTGCTCCGTACGCTTGGCAATGTTGACCATGGTCTGTAACGCCTCTACCGGATACTGCCCTGCCGCGGTTTCTCCGGAGAGCATAATCGCGCTCGTCCCGTCATAAATCGCATTGGCAACATCCGTAGCTTCTGCTCTGGTCGGACGGGGATTTTTCATCATCGAATCAAGCATCTGCGTTGCCGTAATCACGACCTTGCCACGGTTGTAGCATTTCCGGATCAACTGCTTTTGGATAATCGGCACCTCCTCAAACGGCACCTCAACCCCTAAGTCGCCACGGGCTACCATAATCCCGTCTGCTACCTCTAAAATCTCATCAATATGCTCGACTCCCTGCATATTTTCAATCTTGGCAATGATATGAACCGAAGGGTCTCCTGCTTCCTGCAGCAGTTGCCTGACCTCTTTGATATCCCTTGCCGTTCTGGTAAAGGAGGCGGCAATAAAATCAAACCCTTCCCGTACCCCAAATAAAATATCCGAACGATCCTTTTTGCTGATAAACGGAATGGAAAGCTCGACATCCGGCACATTGACTCCCTTGTTATCGGAAACAACACCCCCGTTTTTGACCAGACAGCGGATATCCGTACGGTTTTTCTCAACCACTTCCATCTCGATTAAGCCGTCATCCACTAAAATTGTCGTACCGACTTTCACATCTCCAGGAAGCCCTTCATAAGTAATGGAAACGCCGTCGGCATCTCCCTTCCGTTCCTGTGTCGTTAAGGTAAAATATTGCCCCTTTTCCAGACTTACCTTTCCTTCTCGAAACTGTCCCAAACGTACCTCTGGTCCCTTCGTATCCAAAAGCGCTGCTACATGCCGCCCACACGCCTGGCGGATAGCCTTTAGCTGTTCTAAGCGCCGCTTGTGATCCTCATGGGTCGAATGAGAAAAATTAAAGCGTGCCACATCCATTCCATGTTCTACTAACTGCTGCAAGATACCTTCCTTGTCGGTAGCCGGTCCCAAAGTACATACAATTTTTGTCTTTCTCATACAACTCTCCTATTATACTTCAAATAATAAATCCCCATAAGTCGGCACCGGCCACAGCCTTTTGTCTACCAGGGTTTCTAGCTTGTCAATCGGAGCGCGCAGCGCAGCCATTGCCGGAATCACGGATTCTTTAAAGGCGATTGCCATTTCGGCTCCCTCCGGCTTGGCGTTGGCTTCCCTCTCTGCCTGCTGTAAATCTGTCAAAGCCTGCTTTGTCTCCGCCAATAAAGCAGATACCTGCTCTAACAGCTCTGTCTGTACGCTGACATCTGCCTGAGCCCACGCCTGGCGAACGGCATTAAGCGAAGTTGCCAGCTCTGTCGTATAGTGAATCACGGCTGGAATGTATTGTCTGGAAACCATTTCTTCCATTGTCTTTGCTTCGATATTGACTGCTTTGGAATATGCTTCATAGTGGATTTCCGCACGAGATTCCAACTCGGCTTTGGAAAATACCCGCTGTCTCTTAAACATCTCTATCGTCTTTGGATCAAGCAGAGAAGGAATGGCGTCTACCATGGTTCTCTTATTCGGCAGTCCTCTGCGCTCTGCCTCCTCTACCCATTCCTCTGCATAGCCGTTGCCGTTGAAAATAATCCGTTGATGCTCGCTTAGAGTCTTTTTAATCATATCATGAACTGCCAGATTAAAATCCTCTGCCTGTTCTAATTCGTCCGCCATCTGTTCAAAAACGTCTGCCACGATGGTATTCAGCACGGTATTGGCTCCGGCTACCGAAAGAGAAGATGCCACCATACGAAATTCAAATTTATTTCCGGTAAAGGCAAACGGTGAGGTACGGTTACGATCGGTTGCATCCTTAGAAAGCTTTGGCAGGCTATGTACACCAATGGAAAGCTTTCCTCCCTGCTTGCTGCTGCTCGCCTCTCCCTTTTCTACTAATTGCTCCACCACGTCCTCTAGCTGTTCTCCCAGGAAAATTGAAATAATAGAAGGAGGTGCTTCATGCGCTCCTAAGCGATGGTCATTGCCCGGATTAGAAGCCGAAAGGCGCAGCAATACCGCATGTTCATCTACCGCCCGGATAATGGCAGAAAGCACCAGCAAAAACTGAATATTTTCATGCGGTGTTTTACCAGGCTCCAGCAAATTTTTCCCGGTATCCGTCACCAACGACCAGTTATTGTGTTTTCCGGAACCGTTTACCCCATTGAACGGCTTTTCATGCAGCAGACACTCCAGCCCGTGACGTTTTGCCACTTTTTTCATCAGCTCCATAATCAACTGGTTATGATCGGTCGCAATATTTGCTGTCGAATAAATCGGCGCCATCTCATGCTGCGCCGGAGCCGCTTCGTTATGCTGCGTTTTTGATAAAATCCCCAGCTTCCAACATTCCTCGTTTAATTCCTTCATAAAAGCAGCGATTCGTTCTTTGATCGTGCCAAAATAATGATCCTCTAATTCCTGTCCCTTTGGCGGCATCGCGCCGAATAAGGTACGACCTGTAAATTTTAAATCATCCCGTAACAGATATTTTTCCCGATCGACTAAAAAATACTCCTGTTCTGCTCCGACGGAACAATTTACCATTGTCACATCCTCATGCCCAAACAGCTTCATAATCCGAACAGCCTGTCTGCTCACCGCCTCCATCGACCGCAGCAGGGGCGTTTTTTTATCAAGTGCCTCTCCGGTATAAGAACAAAAAGCTGTCGGAATACAAAGCGTTACGCCTCCGGCATCTTCCTTTAAAAAGGCAGGCGAAGTGCAATCCCAGGTCGTATAGCCCCTTGCCTCAAACGTCGCCCGCAAACCACCGGAAGGAAACGAGGAAGCATCCGGCTCTCCCTTCACTAACTCCTTGCCTGAAAAAGACATAATCACTTTACTGTCGTTTGTCGGATTGATAAAGGAATCGTGCTTTTCCGCGGTAATCCCGGTCATTGGCTGGAACCAGTGAGTATAATGCGTCGCTCCCCGTCCGATCGCCCACTCCTTCATGGCGTGTGCTACGATGCTCGCTACCTCCGAGTCCAGATCCTCTCCCTTTTCAATCGTTTTCTTCAATGCTTTATAAGTTTTGCTCGGCAGATGCTCTAGCATAGCCGCATCGTTAAATACGTCCTTTGCAAACATCTCCGATAACACAAACTGTTCCTCTGCCATACCCTATTCCTCCTGTTTTCAAGAACCCAAGCTACTTGGACTTAATCTTCTACGCTTTTCTTTTTATTTTATGAAAGAAGGACGGGAGAAACAACCTCTGCTCCTTCCGCCCTTCGTATCCGTCCTGTTTTATCTTTTTCCTGCCGGAACGTCTTTGATACTGAATGAAACACGTCCCATCTTATCCTTCCCTAGACAAACTGCCTTGACGACATCGCCTAACGTCAGGACGTCTTCTACCCGGTTGATTCGTTCCTTGGCAATCTTGGAAATGTGAACCATCGCCTCTTTGCCCGGCGCAAACTCTAAGAAAGCGCCGAATTCCTTGATCGAAACCACCTTTCCTTCTAATACCTGACCTTCCTCGAAATCAGTTACAATCGTACGGATCAAGTAGGAAGCGCGATCCATCATAACCGCGTCTGTCCCACAGATAGAAACAGCTCCATCGTCGGTAATATCAATCTTTACGCCTGTCTGCTCAATGATGGCGTTGATTGTCTTTCCTCTCTGGCCTACTACATCGCCGATCTTGGTCGGATCGATCTGGATCTGGATGATCTTCGGCGCATATGGACCGACTTCTTGCCTTGGCTCTGCGATACATGGAGTCATAATCTCATTTAAAATATATTCCCTTGCTTCCTTCGTCCGACGAATGGCTTCCTCGACAATCGGACGGGTCAGACCATGGATTTTAATGTCCATCTGGATGGCAGTAATACCATCGTGCGTTCCCGCCACCTTAAAGTCCATATCTCCAAAGAAATCCTCTAAGCCCTGAATATCCGTCAGCACGATATAATCGTCGTCGCTCTCCCCTGTCACCAGACCGCAGGAAATTCCGGCTACCGGCTTTTTAATCGGTACGCCTGCTGCCATCAGAGACAACGTAGAAGCGCAGATAGAAGCCTGTGAGGTAGATCCGTTGGATTCAAAGGTCTCCGATACCGTACGAATCGCATATGGGAATTCCTCTTCACTCGGCAGTACCGGAACAAGCGCCCGCTCTGCCAGCGCGCCATGACCGATTTCCCGACGCCCCGGTCCTCTGGATGGTCTTGTCTCTCCTACGGAATAGGACGGGAAATTGTAATGGTGCATATAACGCTTTGATGTTTCCGTTTCATCTAGGCCGTCCAAACGCTGGGCGTCGGAAAGCGGCGCCAGCGTGGTAATCGTACAAATTTGCGTCTGCCCACGGGTAAACATGGCGGAACCATGCACGCGCGGAATCAAATCTACCTCTGCAGCGAGCGGACGGATCTGTGTGATTTCCCGACCGTCCGGACGTTTCTGATCCTGTAAAATCATCTTCCGTACAGTCTTTTTCTGATACTGGTAAACAGCCTCGTCTATCAACGCCAGCCACTCTTCCTGCTCGGCAAAAGCCTCTGCGAGCTTGTCCTTAATCTGACGGATATTTTCCTCTCTGACCTGCTTTACATCCGTAAATACTGCTTCTTCCATCTGCTCCGGCGTCACCAGCTCGCGAATAGCAGCGAACAGCTCCTCCGGTACGGCACAGCTTACATATTCATGCTTTGGCTTACCGCATTCTGCCACGATTTCATCTATAAACGCAATTACTTTTTGGTTGACCTCATGCGCCGTATAGATCGCCTCGATCATCTTCTCCTCCGGCACCTCGTTGGCTCCGGCTTCGATCATGATCACCTTTTCCCTCGTAGAAGCAACGGTCAGCTTCAAATCAGAACCCTGGCTCTGCGCCGCATTCGGATTGATGATAAACTCACCGTCTATCAAGCCTACCTGTGTGGTTGCACATGGACCGTCAAACGGGATATCGGATATCGCTGCAGAAATCGCCGAACCTAACATCGCGGTCAGTTCCGGGCTGCACTCCGGATCGACGGAAAGCACCAGGTTGTTTAAGGTAACGTCATTCCGGTAATCCTTCGGAAAGAGCGGACGCATCGGACGATCGATTACACGAGCTGTCAACACCGCATTTTCTGAAGCCTTTCCCTCTCTCTTATTAAAACCGCCAGGGATTTTCCCCACTGCATACATTTTCTCCTCATATTCTACGCTTAACGGGAAGAAATCAATCCCCTCCCGCGGCTTTTCCGAGGCAGTAGCCGTAGACAGCACCGTGGTATCCCCATAGTGCATCAAAGCTGCGCCGTTTGCCTGGGCGGCTACCCGTCCTACATCCACTGTCAGGACACGTCCTGCCAGCTCCATCGAAAAACTTTTATACATATTTTTTATCTTCCTTTCTGTCGGAAGCCTGTCTGATTCCCGCTCCCGCCTGCTGTCCGCAGAAATGCCGAAACAACTGAAAAGCACACTATCAGCCTGTATACTGTCCTTTTCAGAAGTCTCGGAACAAATCCGCACACCGTTTACAGTATATCATAGCCGACTGCCATTTGTAAAGGACAAAGACACGCTTTTCATTTCAAAAGCTTTAACGCCTGCTCTAGCTGTTTATCCTCTCCGTCCTTTCCTTTTTCTATCACATAATCCGGGCGGATTCCCGTCTTGTGAATACAGATACCGTTTGGCGTATAGTATTTGGACATCGTTAGCTTTAGAGAGCTTCCGTCTGTAAACTGCAAAAAGCCTTGTACGATTCCTTTCCCAAACGTGTTTTCTCCGACAATTTTTGCCATTCCATAGTCTTTCATCGCCCCGGTAAACAATTCGGACGCACTCGCACTGTTGCCGTTTACCAATACTACCATTGGAAGGTTTAGCTCACTTTCCTTGGTGGTATAAAGATTTTCCCGGTTGCCGTATTTATCCTCGGTATAGGTAATCAGTTTTCCTTCCGGCAAAATACGATCCAAGATCTCTGATACCGACGTCAAAAGCCCGCCTGGATTATCCCGCAGATCGATGATCAGCCCCTTCATATGTTGGCGCTCTAACTCGGCTACCGCCTCGTTGAACTGCTCCACTGTCACTTCTTCAAACTGGGAAATCTGAATATAACCAATCCGGTTCTCCTTCATCTGGTAAGAAACTGTCTCTGTTTTTACCAGATCCCGGTATACCGTAACTTTATTTCTGCTTCCGTTCCGCAGATATTCTAAGACGACCGGAGTCCCCTGTTCGCCCTTTACATAGCTGATTGCCTGATCCAAATCCATCTTTGTAACATCTAACCCATCGACTGTCAGAATAATATCGCCCGCCTTTAGACCCGCCTTTTGCGCAGGTCCACCGGAAAACGGTTCTACAATCTGAATCCCCCCGGTAGTTTCTTCCTTCTGGATGCTTGCGCCAATGCCGTAGTAGTTCCCTTTGCTGCTGTCCATGACATTCTGGAATTCCGCAGCCGTAAAGTAAGCCGAATATGGATCTCCTAACCCTGCTACCAGACGCTTTATTGCATCCTCTGCTGTCGTAGACAACGTTACTCCCAAAAGAGTTTTCTGAACCAGAGCATTTATATTTACCTCTTCCAGATAATAATACTGAATAATTTCTCCGACATATGTTAAAACAGGT
>CAJUFW010000015.1:12801-17008 GCA_910585655.1 uncultured Lachnospiraceae bacterium | reverse complement strand
GCCCGTCTCTTCTCTAACGCCTTCTCTTTGGCAGAAAGCATCTGCTTGGCAAGCGCCAGACTTTTTTTATTGGAACTGCTCCTTTGCAGCTTTTTCTTCTGTGTAACAGAAGCATCGGTCGTCTGTAAGTTTTCGTTTGGGCTTACCTGCTCTGCCGCCGCTGCCATTGTTCTTCCCCCGAACAGACAAAGTGACAGCAACAGTACAGCGATTCCACAATACCATCGTCTGTTTTGTTTTCTTTTTTGGTTTCCTTCTCTCTTTTCCGATACCTGCTGTACCTGCCTTCTGCTTCTGTCTTTCATATCCATACCTCCCTGCTAATGTTGTGGAAAAGGCGGTAGTTCTCTGGAACCATAGTTCCATAAACCGCCGCCTTTTTCTGCCGCATCGCAGCCGTCCAGACTGGCTGAACGACTCTATTTACTTTCTCAAGCCCAGACTCTCAATGAGCTTCCGGTAGGACTCCAGATCCTTTTTCTTTAAATACTCCAGCAGACGGCGCCTCTGTCCAACCATCTTTAACAGACCTCTTCTGGAATGGTGATCCTTCTTATTTACCTTCAGATGCTCGGTCAGCTCGGTAATCCGCTCAGTCAACAGAGCGATCTGTACCTCCGGTGAACCGGTATCCTCCGGTGTCCTGCCATACTTTGTAATAATTTCTGCTTTCTTTTCTTTGCTAATCATCTTAGCGTCTCCCTTCTTTCTCTAAAGTTCCAAACGCTGCTGCCAGGCCCAGGTCGGGTTTCCATGAACGGAGCAACAGTTGAATTTAGTCTATCATAGGGAAACTCATTTGTAAAGAGGCATTTTTGTTAAAATTTTCTTACAGTTCTTCCTTATCTGCCAGGGCTGCCCGCTCTAATTCCGTTTCGTCCTTTCCTTCTTCCAAAATAGAAAAAGCAATATTTGTTCCATGGTCGGCAACACGCTCCAGATTAGAAATCAAATCCGAGAAAATCATACCGGATTCCGGCGTACATTCATTATTAGTCAAACGGCGGATATGGTTTTTCTGGAACTGCCGTTCCATCTGATCCACCTTATCTTCCAAATCCAAAATTTCCTTTAAATGCTCTTCGGTCTTTTTGGAGAACATTTCCATGGAATAGTTGAGAAGCTTCTGCGTCAGCTCAAACATTTCCTTTAGCTCCCGTTCACCCTCTTCGCTGAAGCTGACGTCATCCTCTACCATGGTTTTGGTAAAATCTGCCAGGTTTGCCGCATGGTCGCCGATTCGCTCAATATCACTGACCACATGAAACAAACCTGCCAAGAGCTTCCGATCGCCTACCGGTAAGGAAAGCTGATTGGCTCGTACCAAATATTTGGTAATTTCTTCGTTGACATAATTAATGGTATGCTCTACCCCATATACCTGCTCTGCCTTTTCCGGATCCCGTCCCAACAGCCCCTCCATCGAAAGCGCCAGGTTTTCAAAGGCAATCGTTCCCATACGGACAATCTCTCTTGTAGCCTGTGGAATCGCCGTCGTCGGAGAGTATACGGCATGCTCACCTATGTATTTTAAATGCTGGCGATCTACCTTCTCATCACTTCCTGGCACAAGCAAATAGGTCAGTTTGACAATCAGAGCCGTAAACGGGAAAATTACCAATACCTGGAAAGTCTTAAACAACGTATTGGCATTCGCCACATCCTTTGCCAGCTTGTCGTTAATTCCATTGATTGCCTCGTTCGGCACCCCTTTTGTCAGGAGACCTAAAATCGCTATAATCTGATCCATAAACAGCATCAATACTACAGCGTTGACGACCATACCGACCACGTTAACGACCAAATGAATCAAGGCAGCACGCTTTGCATCCTTTTTTCCATTTAAAGACGCCAGCATCGCCGTCACACAGGAACCGATGTTACAGCCTAAAATGATATAAAGGGACAGCGGCAAGCTTACCATTCCCTGAGATGTCAAGACCATCAGGATACCGATAGTTGCCGAAGAACTTTGCAATACGGCTGTCACCAAAATGCCAACCAAAATACCTATAAACGGATTGTCAAAAGAAGAAAGCAGATTGACAACGGCAGGCATTTCCTTTAAGCCCTCCATTGCATCGGACATCATCTCCATTCCAATCAGCAGCATACCAAAGCCTAAAATAATTTCCCCGGTCTTACGGATAGACGTCTTTTTAAAAAACATAATCATAACAACGCCAACAATCGCAAACACCGGAGCAAAAGCTGTAAGATTTAGAGCCAATAACTGTCCTGTCACGGTCGTACCGATATTTGCTCCTAAAATAATCCCTACTGCCTCTGACAGATTCATCAGACCTGCATTGACAAAGCTGACTACCAGCACCGTAGTAGTGCTGGAAGACTGAATAATTGCCGTCACCACTACGCCAACTATCAATCCAATCAACTTATTTTTCGTACAAGCTGCCAAAACATTCCGCAGTTTGGCGCCTGCTACCTTTTGCAAACCATCGCTCATCATCTGCATTCCATACAAAAACAAACTCAGACCTGCCATCAAGCCAAAAATAATTTCTATGCTCATCGCTTTTCCTCCCCCTGTATCTGGTGAAAAAGAATTCCACTTTGTGGAATTCTCGCACCGAGCGCGGTTGCCGGAAGGCAACCTCTTCCGTTCGCGCGAGTGTGCATCCTGCCCGGAGGGCTTTTTATATGATAGGGAAATTCGGAGAATTTTCCTAATCATATAAAAAAATGCACCTTTATTAGTGTAATATAGAATAGGGCGGCTTGCAAGTAGAATTTTCAACATTTTATAGTTTTTATGTCGAATTTCTGGTATACTTATAGAAGATAATTTCATAAAACAGGAAAATAAGACGAAAGGAGCCGGTATTTTATGTTGACCATTCATTTAGATTCCAACCTGCCGCTTCCGCTTTATGAACAAATTTACCTTCATATCCGAAAGGATATCCTCTCTGGTCTTTTGGCTGAGCAGGAACGTCTCCCCTCCACCCGCGCTTTGGCAGCGCACCTGTCTGTCAGCCGCAATACCGTGGATATGGCATACAGCCAGCTTTTATCCGAAGGCTATATCGAAACACGCCCGAAAAGCGGCTTTTATGTCTGTTCCCTTTTGGAACTAGAGCCCGTTTGGAACGATCCCGCTCCTCCTGTCTGTTCTCCTGCCAAAAAGTCCCTATCCGTACCTCGTTATGATTTTTCTCCGTTTGCCAGCAATACGGCAGGTTTTCCCTATCGTATCTGGCAGAGGCTTACCGTCAAAGTATTAAGCGAACATGGAAATGAACTGTTTTTGCTGGGCGACCGTCAGGGAGAACCAGAACTACGGGCGGCTGTCGCAAAATATCTCTATGAAGCAAGGGGATTTTCCTGCGATCCTTCCCATATCATCATCGGTGCAGGAGCAGATTATCTGCTGCAGCTTTTAATCCAGCTTCTGGGATTTCCGAAGCATGTAGCGATGGAAAATCCCTGTTACATGCAGGCTGCCCGGATACTGCGCGGCTTTGGCTCTCAGCTTCTGCCGCTTCCTTTAGATGAAAACGGGCTTTCCTATGAAGCGCTGCGCCGTACTTCTGCCCGAATCGTTTACCTTACCCCCTCCCATCAGTATCCGCTAGGGCTTGTTATGCCTGTCGGACGCAGGCGGGAGCTGCTGCGCTGGGCAGCCGAAGTCGGCGCTTATCTGATTGAAGATGACCATGGCAGCGAATTCCGTTATCGTGGTCGCCCGATTCCGGCGTTAAAAGAAATGGATTCCAGTGATTCCGTCATTCATATCGGTACGTTTTCCCGCGCGATTGCTCCTGCCATCCGCGCCGGATATATGGTATTGCCGGATTCCCTTTTGCAGACCTATCGTCAGGGCTTTTCTCATTATGCTTCTACGGTCTCCCGGATCGATCAGATGATTTTAGCCCGTTTCCTTACCGAAGGATATCTGGAACGCCACTTAAACAAAAGCCGAAAACTCTACAAAGCCAGACACGACGCTCTGCTGCAGGCGCTGCGGATCTTTGGTCGTCAAATCGCCGTTACCGGCGACCATGCCGGACTGCATCTGGCTGTTCAGTTTTTAGACAGAACTTCGGAAGCAGACATTCTTCAGACGGCAAAAAAGGCAGACATCCGTCTGTATGGATTATCTGCCCATTATCTGGAACCAGCTCCGGCGTATCCGCCGACGATCTTGTTTGGCTTTGGGAACTTAGAGGAAGAAGAGATCCGCGAA
>CAJUFW010000015.1:0-12791 GCA_910585655.1 uncultured Lachnospiraceae bacterium | reverse complement strand
CCGCGAAGGGATAGAAAGACTGTGGGAGGTTCTTTCCTGAACCTCCTGCTCTTCCACTTTATTCTATCCAATCAATACTGTTTTCCCCATAAAAGCAAAACCATATTTCTTAATATGTTCCGGTGGAATTCCTTTTGTTACCAACGCCGTCTCATATTGCTTTTCTTCTATCTGTTTTTTGGCAACCATTACGGTATCCTCCAAGGACACCTCTTTTTTAGGGTTATGCACCTTAAATTCAAAAATATATGCTATATCCTTTTTATCTTTTGGTTCCAGCATAACATCATATCGTCCAAATCCGCTTTCTCGATTAGAAGTTAGAATATAGCGATTTTCTAGCTCTACCATCAGTCCTAATACAAAACCATGATAAAACCGTTCTGGTTCTACCTCCTTAGAAGGCTTATTTCCGATATCAAAGGAACTGAATGTTTTTAAAGCCACCTGATTCATATAGAGGTTCATCTCTTCCACTTTTCCCTCCAACAAGGCTCTTAAAAACCCATTGTATGCACCAGCGGTTGGTTTCCGGAACCAGCCTGCAACCATAGCTTCAAACATCTTTTTGATTTCTTTATTCGTCAAAGCTAACTTATAGATCTCATTCTCATTCGTCCAATTATGACGAACCACCTTTAAATATCCGCTTGCTAGCAAAAGGCTCCAAATAGCATCCTCGTCCTCGCCCAGTTGGTTAAAGACAATCTGTTCCTCTATTCTGGCTTGAATAAACTTTCCCTGCAGCAGCCATTCAAATTGTTCTTTTATCGTATAACTGCTCTCCTGGATTAACTTTCCTGCCAGACTGTTACTGCTTGTATTTGCCCAATAATTTTTTATTTTCCCCAGTTTCAAATAATTGATAATGGACCAAGGATTATACACATCGGTCTGTGTTCCAAATGTAAAACCGTCATACCAGCTTTTTACCTCCTGCCTTTTACACGACAAACCATATTCCTCTAAAGCCGTAAAAACCTCCTGCTCGGTAAATCCAAAACTATCCTGATACTGCTCGGAAGTTGTCGTTATTATTGTGAGATTATTTAAATCTGAAAAAATAGATTCTTTACCGATTCTTGTAATACCAGTCATAATCGCCCGTTCCAGATAAAGATTAGTCTTAAAAGTAGCATGAAACAAGCCTCTGATAAAGGTAGCAAGTTCCTCCCAATAACCGTTTAAATAAGCTTCCTGCATAGGAGTATCATATTCATCCAGCAAAATGACGACCCGTTTTCCATAATATCGATATAAATATTCTGCCATCCTTCGTATAGCTGTTATTGCATATTCTTCTGGAATTTTCCTGCAAAACTCCAGGTACTCTTCCTTTTCGATCTCCATCAAATCACCTTGATTTAATAAAAACCGGTTTCTTCTATACAAATCGGAGAGCAAAATACAAATCTGTTTTTTTGCCTCTAAAAAAGAAGCTTCTTTTATCTCTGCAAAGCTTAGAGAAATAACGGGATATTGCCCTTGCAGTTTCTGATATTTTTCCTCCTGCCAGATAAAAAGCTTTTCAAACAAATCACCTCTCCCTGCATATTGAACAGAAAAAAATTTCTCTACCATATCCATCGTCAGCGTTTTCCCAAAACGTCTTGGTCTGGCAATCAGAGTCACAGCATCCCCGTTTTCCCACCATTCTTTTAAAAATTTCGTTTTATCAATATAAAAGTATTGATTTACAATCAAATCTTCAAAATTCTGAATCCCAATCGCTACTGTTTTTTTCTCCCTCATCTCATTCCTCCCTCCTTCTCTCCAATTGTCCTACTATCCTAATTCTGCTTTCCCGACCACTTTAAAATGGCAAAAAGCTATGCAAACAATCCTCTCGTCCGCATAGCTTTTTCTATTATTCTAACGACTCGCTTACTCCACCGACAAAATATAATAATAGATCGGCTGTCCGCCGGAGTGTACTTCTACATCCAGTTCCGGATACCGCCCGGATAATTTCTCTGCCAGGGCTTTTGCATCCTCTTCGGTCACTTCTTTTCCGTAATAAAGGGTAATCAGTTCGGAATCTTCGTCAACCAACCGCTCTACCAGCTCCATTGTCACAGCCGGAACCTCGGCGCCTACAGAAAGGATGGTTTTATCGCCAAGCCCCATAATATCTCCTTGCCCAATCTCCATTCCGTCAATGCTCGTATCACGAACCGCATACGTTACCTGACCGGACTTGACGCGGCGCATCTCTTCGGTCATCCGCGCCTCATTTTCCTCCGGCGTACTGTCATAGACATAATTGATCACGGCGGTAATTCCCTGCGGTATCGTTGTAGAAGGAATTACAATGATATCCTTATCCTCTGTTAAAGACTTCGCCTGGTCGGCAGCCATCAGGATATTTTTATTGTTCGGCAAGATAAAGATATGATCTGCCGGAACCTTTTCAATCGCCTGCAGCATATCTTCCGTACTTGGATTCATCGTCTGCCCGCCTTCGATGATATAGTCCACACCTAAGCCTTTGAAAATCTCGCTTAATCCCTCTCCCACCGATACGGAAATAAAGCCGTTTTCCTTTCGTGGAACCTGTGCAGACACGACAGCTTCCTGTTCCTTTTTCTGCTCTTCGGCGGCTGCTTTTTCTGCGTTTTGGATCACTCGCTCATTGTGTTCCTCTCTCATATTGTCAATCTTCATGCTTGTTAAAGAACCATACGTCAATGCTTTCTGGATGGCGAGACCAGGATCATTGGTATGTACATGAACCTTTACAATCTCGTCATCTGCTACTACTACAATGGAATCGCCCAGGCTCTCTAAATAAGTCTTAAACGCCTGTTCTTCCACTGCCGGAAATTCTTTTTCCAAAAGGATAATAAACTCGGTACAATAGCCGAACTTGATATCTGCTGTGGTCAAATCATCGGTAATTCCTGTTTTTGGCGTACTCAAAGTACCCTGTCCGCCGGACGCCTGCCCTGTCTGAACAGTCTGACCGGAAAGCGCGCTTAAATCGACTTCTTTCCCTAACAAAGCGTCATATGCGCCCTTTAAGACTTCCAATAAGCCCTGTCCGCCGGAATCGACTACACCCGCTTCCTTTAAAACCGGAAGCAGCTCCGGTGTCTGCGCCAACACCTTCTCCATATGAGAAATCACTTCACCACAGAAAAAAGCCAGATCGTCGGTCTCGGAAAGCAGCTCGGCAGCCCGCTCGCTTCCGCCTCTTGCTACCGTTAGAATCGTTCCTTCCTTCGGCTTCATAACCGCCTTGTAAGCAGTCTCTACCGCACGTCCAAATGCAGCGCACATCACCGGCACGCTAATCTCCTCATGCTCCTGAATTTCCTTACAGAAACCGCGGAATAGCTGGGATAAAATAACGCCGGAATTTCCTCTTGCCCCGCGCAGGGAACCGGAGGAAATGGCTTTTGCCAGGCTTTTGATTGTTGGCTGCTCGATTCCGTTTACCTCTTTGGCGGCTGACATAATCGTAAGCGTCATATTTGTCCCTGTATCGCCATCCGGCACCGGGAATACATTCAGTTCATTGATGATTTCCTTTTTGGCTTCGATCCTGGCGGCACCTGCTAAAAACGCCTTTTTTAAGACCGCTGCATCTATCGTTTTTATAACCACTGGTCTGTTCCTCCTTCTATCCCTTAATCTACGATACGGACGCCTTCCACATATACACGAATCTTTCCTACTGTCATACCGACAAATGCCTCTACTTTGTACTTGACATTGCTGATTAGATTCTCTGCAACGGCGGAAATGCTGACTCCATATGCAACAATGATATGAAGGCTGATATCCAATAAATTGTCCTCTCCTACTACTACGTTTACTCCGTGAGCCAGGTTATCCTTACGGAGCAGCTTTACAAATCCGTCCTTCATGCTGACGGAAGCCATTCCTACGACTCCAAAACATTCCACCGCAGAGGAACCGGCATACTTTGCGATAACTTCCTGATCGATGGTTACATCACCTATCTGTGTGCCTCCCGGCATATTCATATATCCTTTCATGGTACTCTCCAATCCTGCACAACCTTTTTGTGCATAAGCTTCTTTCCTTATCTATCTCATATTATAGCCGATTTTATACCAAAATGGAACTCTTTTTTTCTTTTTCCAAAGGAATCCCTATAAGCTCTCCTGCATATCTTACTAATAACTACGTATCTCCGGGAGGCAACCTTGAAACGGCTGGTTGGATTTATTTTATTCTGGATCGCAGTCGGTATGTTTATCATGTTCTGTCTTTCCAGAAGCATCCTGATTTTTGGCATTATCCTCCTTCTCCTGGGAATCGGTTACAACCTGTTTTGTTCGGGATAGCAGCCAGAATCCCGTCCGGAGGGCAAGCCATATGTGGTATGTATTTTCTCCGTATGACAAAAAGGGAAATGGGCTCTGCCCTACTATGCTGCCGGGCCGGAATCCATTCCCCTTTCCAGGAAAACAGTGTTAAAACTATGCTCTCTCTACTAAGCCTGAACGCAGGCAGGAAGTACAAACGTGCATCTTCCTCACCGCACCGTTTTGTTTTACACGGACAGTCTTCACATTTGGCTTCCACATCTTGTTGCTTCTTCTATGGGAGTGGCTCACTGCGATACCGAAATGAACACCCTTTTCACAAATTGCACATTTTGCCATGACAGCACCTCCTTATCACAATGTCCGGGCGCTGCAAAGCAGTGCATGGGACACAGCATTCTAAATAACTTTCTACACGCAACGCTTATTTTACCAGAAAGTAGGGATAAATGCAAGCAGAATTTTTTAAAATTTCTACTTCTGCTCTTTTTCTAGTTTCTCCGCAATATCTTCCTCTGTCACTTCCGTTGCTTCTGTCTCTGCTTCTTTTGTCTGTTTTTTCCCCGGAGCAAACTTATTGACAAAATCCGGCACCATATCCAAAAGCTTTGTTACGGTATCCTGATTTTTAATATTGACCAGCTTTACATTACCGTCTTTGACTACCAGCACAGAACTTGGCGTAATCTTACCGGACAGCGCGCCGACTCCGTTGTTTTTCTTGTCCGCCTCCTTGCTAAAGGCTCCTGCTCCCGCTCCAAACGTCACGTCCACCAACGGAAGAATGATCGTTCCGTCCTCAAAATGAATCGCGTCGCCTACTACCGTTTTGGTCGTGATAAACCCGTCCATTCCCTTAAATAAAGATTCCATTGTCAATCCAAAATTATTTTCTGCCATCTTTCTGACTCCTTTCCCATTCGGAAACCTGTTTCCACAAACGCTTTACGTTTTTGTCTGTTATTACTTTAATACAAATCCGGGCTAATGTAAATATACGAATTCGCCCTTTTACACTTCCCTTTGCCAAAAGCACCTTCTGTTCCCAGTCCGGTTCTATCACCACATGCTCTCCGCACAGCCCGTACACCACTGCCAAAACTCTCAAATGCTGCGCCAGGGTGTAAGCATCCCCCGTCCCATAATGGAGCCAAAACGAATATTTCTTCGGTTTTAATGCAAAAAACAGCTTTTTACACTCCTTCCAAATCAGCGCCAAGGCTCTTTTCGTAGAATCCTCATAGAGCAGCTTTTGAATCTGCTCCCATTTTCCCCATAGACTACCGACCTTTTCCCAAAGCGCCGACAGTTTCTGCCAGACTCCTTTTATTGATTCTCCTATCGCGCGCAAACGATTCCATATCCCCAAAATCCGCTTCCGGATAGCCGCAAAAAAAGACTTTACCGCCTGCACGATCCGTTCCCAGCGAGATAATCTTCTATCGTTCTCCTTATCCTTCTGGCAGTTTTCCGTCTCCTGCAAATGCTCTGCTTCCGGAACAGTTTCTTGCGGTTCTGTTTTCGGAGCATTTTCTGCCTCCTGCAAAACTTCTGTGCTTTGAGCCTCTCTTTTCGGGCTGTTTTCTATTTCTTGCAAAATTTCTGTTTTCTGGCAGTTTTCTTTTTTTTGATGCTCTTCTGTTTTCTGGTGATGTTCTGCCTTTTTTCGCTTTCGCCCTCTCCCCTTGCCAACGCTTTTTTTCCATGCCTCAGGAGAACGCCCAAAGATCCGTATCTGGGTTTTGGGTCGGTTATCTTCTATTTGCAGCCGTAGTTCCAACATCGGATACATCCAGCGTACCCAGCCGTCTCCGTTTAACTTCTCCCGGTACTCTGCCTGAACACGGTAACGGATCGGCAAAAACAGCACCAGCAGGAGGATAAAAAGCAGGAACGCCAGCAAAGCCAACAGCACAATCCCAATCCACTTTAATATTCCCACTATGATATACACCATGCTCAGCCATCCCCCTTGTCCGTCTCCTCCTCTGGGTACAAAAACTCCCGCACCCGCAAAGCGCCTGTTTCCTGCAGCACCTCTTCTAAAATCAGCCGAACCAGCTCCTGGGCCCCTTCCCGGTTAGCTGCCAGCCCGACACAGCGAAAATGCCTTGCCTGATAGCCCGGCTGTAACAATTCATTCAAGGAAATAATTTCCAAAAGATTGTCTGGATTCTGAGCCAAAAACACCCCAAAAGCGGGAAAGATCGATCCCGTTCCTTCCTCTGCTTTTCGCTTTGCCCGCTCCAAACGCTCTCCATCCCCCATGTTCTGATCCAAATACAGGGGTTCTCTCCATTCTATCATAAATATTCCCCGATTATCGTATACAATATACCAACGCTACCATTATATTCCGCCAAATCAGAACAGCTTTCCAGGGCGTTTTGCAGATAGTCAAATACCTCCTGGCGTCCGTTAAAAAAGACCGGCAGCAAACTTAACGTTTCTGCCATAACTGCCCTTCGTACCATTCGGCTTTGATGGGAAAAAGCTTCTGCAAAATCCGCTATCAGCCGATCTGCCGTCTGTGCCAGCCGTTTTTCCGTCACGATCTCTTCCTGATCCGGTCGTACCATCAAATCAGCAAAAAGGCTGCCGGATCGCAGCAGGCTGCACTGGCGCAGGCTGTCATAAAGAGAACGCAGCATTCCATAACGTGTCTCTCCCTCTGCTCCGTCTACAGAAACACGCGCTTCTTCCACTGCCGCCTCCAGTCTGCCGTTTTGTTCTGCCAGATCCTCTAACCGCCCCTCTAAGCCATGCAGGGATTCCGATATTGCATCCAAATAGGCTTCCGTTGACGGATAGGCGCCTGTAAATGCCGCTAACGTAGTGCGGATAATCTGCTCTGCCTCCTGCTTTCCGGCAAAGCCCCGGCTCTTTTTTAAATCTTCTGCCCCGGCTTTTTCCTCCGCCATAGCTTCTTCATATGGAACGGTTAAAACCAACACATACAGGTCGTTTAATACCTCTGTCACTATCGAATACGCATCCACCAGCTCCTCTATCCAGGCGCATGCCTCTTCTAGCTTGTCTCTGGCGGCTTCAAACCCAGCCTGATCAAGCTGTTCAAAATCCAGCCCTGCCAGCTCTTCTACGATCTCCCGAAGCCCGCCGTAATAGCGCTCCATCCCCTGCGGGCGGTAGAGCATGGCGCCTGTCCGTATCATATAGTCGTACAGCTCTAAAGAAGCAACTTCTCCTCCCAAATAAACCGACATACTGCCCCTGAGCAAATCATAAAACCGCTGTTTGGTCATTCTTACCGGAAGCTGTCCTAAAACCTCTTTGATTTTCTCATTGATCGCCACATTGTCATCCGTTTCAAAAATATAGTAATAAAGCTTTTGCGCCATCTCCTGCGGCGTTTCCAAAGGAACCGACAAGCTGCCGGAATCGTCGTATCTTGGTTCTATACGGTTTAAAATATATTCATAATTTCCCAGCATATCCGTATAAGCCGTCAAAACTTCCATCCGACTGATAATTTCCTTTCGCATCGCGTCGATTTCCTCTACGGAACGCTCTTTTACGGCTCCTGTAAATCCGGACAGCAGGTTTTTTTCTATCTCTTCCCGTAGCCTGTCTAAATAGCCTTGTATCTCTTCTTCCGGAAGCTCCTCTGATAAAATCTCATAAACTACGGTATATTTCATAGCAAAATCCAAAAGCGTCATCTGATAATAAGATTCTGCCATCCTTCTGCCAAGCTCCGAAAGATGAACATCCAAATCTTTTCCCTTCCTGATTTCTTTGATTGTTTCTTTGATTGTTCTGCTCATACTCTGCCCCTTTGTTCCTTTCTTTTTTCTTATAGTCTGCTTCCTGTCAGCAAAGATAACATCCGATCAACGAACCAGCCTCCTGGAGAACAGCGAATCATCGTCTCTGCTGCTTCCGGCAGGAAAGAAGCCGCCACCCGTACCAAAGCCAGAACTGCTAAAAGCGCAAACATCCCCATTCCCAACGGAAGAAAACGCTCCCTGGCACCTGCCACCTCCCGTAACAGCAAAAAAAGCAAGCTGACCGCCAGAGCAAAGAAGAACAGATAGCCGACGGCAGCAGGTAGTATCCTGCCGATATTCGCGCCGTCTCCTGCCTGATATCGACTGGCTTTCCAGAAAAAAACGGTAACAAGCAGGCTTCCTGCCGCCATCTCCAGTAGAAATACATAAAGAAAATTTCCGGCTAACGCTGCCACTCTGCCAATCAACGCGGTTCCGCTTCTGTCCGGCGCCCCTGGTTCTCCTCCACCTGCGTACAACAGCAATGCCAACAGCAGCAATATTCCTGCCAGCATTCCTAACACTACCTGTAAATAAATCAGTTCTCTTCTTAGGGCATTCGTCTCGTAGTGGATTTCCAAAAATGCTCCCGTCTCTGCTTCTTTTTGGTATTGTTCCGCGGTTTCCTGATATTCCTTTAAACGAATAGACGGTAATTCCTCCTGCTCCTGGTATAAGGTATAGCTGCGGTAAAAGCAATACCGCTCTAACACACTGCCCGCGATTAGCTCTGCCAGGATTTTTTGCTCCTTTCGCCCCTCCAAATAATGCAGCGTCAATGGTCTCCATATCCCATAGCTCCCGCTTTCTTTTGGATGCGCGTCCTCCTGCAGCCATTTCTCATAGCCCTTTTCTATCACTAAGACTGCCGCTACCTCTCCCTGCCTAAGCGCACAAAGCCCGTTCTCCTCCTCCGTCTCCCATATCTTTAGCACGGATTGTTCCTTTAGACGTGCCAAAAGTTCTGCTGCTTCTCTATCCTCTTCCTTTTTATCCATACCTGCTTTATTGACAACTGCTAGGGGAATCCGGCTTTCCTCTTCTGCCGCCTCGGTCAGCCCGGATAAAAGCAAAAGATACAAAAGCCCGGAAGCGGCAAAAAACAGCCAAATCCATCGTTTGGAAACCAGAAGCCGAACACACAACGCCGCCACTGCCCACGCATCTCTAATCCATTGCCCCACCCAGGTGATCCGTTTCATCCTATCCCTCATTTTCCTCTATCGAATCCAGTCAAAACGCTACATCCAGACCGCAGCCAGTATCCGGTTGGGCAGCCACTTTGCAGCAGAAGCCATCGTCTGCGGAAAATAAGACAACGGCAGGAAGCTCCCGCCAAACATCGCCAGCAGCAACACCGACATCCCGGCGGCAAGCAGATATTCCCTGCGATCTCCTGCCAGACATGCCGCAAGCAGCATCAGCAGCACGATTCCTATACAAAGCAGGACAGAAACCAATACTTTTCTTATCCCTATTTCCAGACCAATTCCTTTGCTAAACAACATTCCGGCGGCTGTCACCAGTACGGCAGCTAAGCCTCCCTCTAGCAAAAGCTTACTGCCAAACCAGCCAGCCAACCCTCCGTTGGTGATACGAATTCGATCCAACACTCCGTTCTTTTTTTCCTCTATCAGTACGGCTCCACCCGGAATCGCCAGTAAAAACGGAAGCAGCCCCAATATAGAAAAACCATAGTACGCCATAAGTGAAACAGACTGACCGCCCGTCTGCTCTTCATAGCGGAAAAAATCCTCCCGCCCCAAAGCTGCCAAAATCAACTCCAACGATATCTCTACATTGGTGCGTTCCAGAAGCTCCTTTGACGCTCCCGCCTGCTCCATCTGGCGGTAAAGCGTCATACAACCGCTCTCGACTGCCGCCACATAACGCCCGTAGGCTTGAAAGACCTCCTGCAATAACACCGCTTTTGTAGTATCCGCCTGAGAAAGCGTTACGGCTAACGGCACATGGTCAATCGTCACCATGCCGGAAATAAACCCTTCCGGAATCAACACCCAACCGTCTAGCTCTCCTGCCGCAAATTGCTGCTCTATCTCTGATTGGGTTCCGGTTTCGATGTTAATATAAGAAGAAAACGCGTCGCTTTCTTCAAAATAACGTATTAACAGCTTCGTATAAGAATCCTGCGCCTGATCTACCACGCCTAACCGAACGGGAGGATCGGTCTGGGAAAACGTATTGCCGTTTAAAAAAACTGCTGTCCCGGCTAACATAAAAACTGCAAAAGCTATCAAAATCCTTCCTTTTTTATATAGCCACTGCCTCCATTCCTTTTTTACATAGCACATAGCCCCTCCCTTTATTTTTTCACATGTTGGTGAGTAAACAAGTGATCCTGACAATATTCATAATTCCCCTCGCATTTGGAGCAAAAGCGGAATTCTAAGGTTGGGTCGTCCTGTTCTGTCCTGCCGCAGATCGCGCATTTGTGCCTGGTCACTCCCTTTGGCGGCTGAACCGCTTTTCGGTAAGTGCTTCTCCGATGGTATTCCTTCGGGGAAATTCTTCGGTAATTCCTGGTACTCAAGAAAAAAATCAGGAAATTGGCTATTGCTACCACAATCGCTACTGCCAGATACCATCTTCCATGCACCAGATTGGCTATCACATCAAACGCCAGTACCGCTCCATAGATCATTCCCAGATGTTTTACTTTAATCGGCAAAATAAACATCAGCATCAGTTGAACGTCCGGGTACAGCACACAAAAAGCCAAAAACATCGATTGGTTGATATAGTTTAAACCAAAGTAAAAGCCCGAAAAAGGGTCTCTGGTAATCACATACAAAATCGCGCCAGCCACGATCTGTAAGACAATCCCCATCAGATAATACACGTTAAAACGGAAGGCTCCCCAGGCATTTTCCAGGTTGCTTCCGATCATCCAGTAAAAATACAGGCTAATCAAAAGGAAAAACATCCCCATTCCCTGCATGGAACCAATCGGCTCTAAAATAAACGTTATCAGTCTCCAAATCTGTCCATGTAAAATCGCCTCAAAGTTCAGGGAAAGATACATGAGGTAAAAGGACGGGTTAATCAATGCCAGTACCGCACTGACCGCATATAAAACAATGATATACTTCATCAGGTTGTGAATGGCATACCGCCCGAATTTCCGTTCTAACCGGCTTATCCAGTTATTCATAAATCAGCCTCCGTTCTGCTCGTTGCAGCATTGTTGTCTTTTATTATAGGTTTTCTGGTCTGGCTTGTCAATGCAGGGAATTATTAAGAATTTCTAATCTTTACCGTTTTTTATAGAAATTCCTTCCCTTTTCTGCTATACTATTGCCGTATCAGGGACACAATCACATTTTTCTGTCTGCAGGCGTCTCTGAAATTTTATCATTGAAAGGAAGAACATTATGAATATACCAGAAAACTCCAGGCATTTGCTTTCTTTTATCGGAAAAGCTCCGACCTCTTATCATAGCGTATTAGCCGGAATCCATGAATTGGAGGCAGCCGACTTTGTTCCGCTGACGCTTTCACAGCCCTGGCAGCTTCAGGCAGGGGGTTCCTATTATATCAACGTATACGGTACCTCCCTATTTGCTTTTACCATAGGGAACAATCCGGACGGACGGCTGCATATCGCTGCCGCTCATACCGACTATCCTTGTATCAAAGTTAAGCCTTCCCCGGAAATGACCGGAAAGCATTATGCCAGAGTCAATGTGACCTTTTATGGCGGCGCCATTTTAAATACCTGGCTGGATCGCCCTCTCTCCGTTGCCGGCAAGGTAATGACCAAAAGTGAGGACGTATTTCATCCGCTTTCCCATATCATTGATCTGAAAAAACCAGTTTTTATTATTCCAAACCTGGCGATTCATATGAACCGGAGCATCAACGAAGGTTTAGAATTAAACAAGCAGTCCGACATGCTGCCTCTTGCCGCTCAGGTAGCCGAACAGCTTGATAAAGATCACTTTTTTATGCAGTTCTTGGCAGAACAAATCGGGGTCGCGCCAGAGGATATTTTAGACTTTGACTTAACGATTTATCTGCCGGAGGAAGGCTGTTTTGTCGGTCTGAACAACGACTTTATTTCCAGCCCACGGATTGATAACCAAACCTCTGTCGTCTCCTGTCTGCATGGATTGATTCACGCCGCCACCCCGGAGAGCGGCATCAATTTGATTTCTCTGTTTGACAACGAAGAAATCGGCAGCTCTACCAAGCAGGGCGCCCGTTCCGATATACTAAAGCTCGTAATCGAAAAGCTCTATGCCGCCCTGGGAGTTGACACACTGACGGCACGCGACCGTATGCTGTCCGGCTTCTGCCTCTCGTTAGATGTCGCTCACGCAATTCATCCAAACAAACCGGACAAATGCGATCCGACCAACCAGCCTTATCTCAACGGCGGGATCGTCCTAAAACTCGACGCCGCACAGCGCTATGCAACCGATACCGAATCGACCGCTGCCTTTTTGCAACTTTGTCAGAAAGCTGGCGTTCCTTGCCAGACCTTTGTCAACCGTTCCGACATGCTTGGCGGCAGCACGTTAGGCTCGATTACGTCTACCCAGCTTCCGATGTACACCGTCGATCTTGGAGTACCGATGCTTGCCATGCACTCGGCAAGAGAGCTGATGGGCAGTCAGGATCAAAAGGCAATGGACGACTGTATCACTGCCTTTTTTATATGATAGGAAAGTTCTCCGAACTTCCCTAT
>CAJUFW010000014.1:16567-32962 GCA_910585655.1 uncultured Lachnospiraceae bacterium | reverse complement strand
ACATATTTTTAGAACCAGCTACCACCATCACCTTGCCAAAGGTTCCTTTGTTGCTGTATTCCCTTCTGGGAGGTCGCAGGCTCAAATCTGCTTTTTCATACTGAAAAGCCGGAAATACCGTTGTCTCCTCTATCTGCTTTGGAAACCCGATATCGGCTATCTCTACTGTCCCGGCATACTCCCGCCCTGGATATAACTCCAGTCCCAGCTTGGAATAGCCAAATGTCACCGTCCGTACCGCCCTCACTGCTATTGTCTCGATTCGACCATTATCCGCGTTGACACCGGACGGAACGTCTACGGCTACAATCGGTACGCCGGATAGATTCATTTCATGGATACAATCGGCATACTTGCCCTCGATCGCCCTGGATAAACCGATTCCAAACAAAGCGTCAATCACTATAGTATATTCGTCCATTTCCAGGGTGTGAGCGCCGGATTCTTTCTTTCTCTCTCGTCTTTTCACACCGCATCGCTCTGCTATCTGAACCTGACGCTTTAACAGAGCGCTGCCTTGCCGCTCCTCCCCAATGATTTCAAACTCTGCCGGATACCCCCATTCATGCAAAATACGGGCAGCCGCCACGCCGTCTCCGCCGTTATTCCCAATGCCGCATACTGCTAAAATACGGGCCTTTTTCTGTTGAATCGCTGACATCTTGCCAAGCATTGCCTGTACAGTCTCTGCTACTGCTAGGGCAGCGCGCTCCATCAGCACGCTTCCTGGTATCCCGATTTCCTCCTGCGCCCGTGTGTCTACTTCCTTCATCGTCTTGCTATCTGTCAAATAACGCATAGTTGCTCCTTCCGGCGTTTTTTCAGCCGGCGCCTATTCCGGCTCTCCTTCTCCTACTGCAAAGGCGCAGACATAATCCCCGGTGTGAGATAACGATACATGAAGCCTGCGAATCCCCATCTGCTTTGCATAAGCCTCTGCCTTCCCATAAAGCCTCACATACGGCTGTCCGGAAGCTTTCCTTAGCACTTCGATTTCCACCGGCTCTATCCCCACAAAGCCCATGCCAAATACCTTAGCCACTGCTTCCTTTACCGCCCAGTTTCCTGCCGCCTTCTGACGGTCTGCTTCAATCAGGCGCTGCTCTTCCTTTGTATAAATACGTGCTAAAAAAGCAGCCCTCTCGCATGCCCGCCTCACTCTTGATTGTTCAATTATATCATTCCCAATTCCAATAATCAATAAAAATCACTCATTCTTCCATTTCCTTCAAACTATAGGAAAGACGCATCAGGGTATCCGAGAGGTGAACCGTCTCTACCCTTACATCCTTCGGAAGCCGAAGATCAATCGGTGCAAAATTCCAGATTCCCTTAACACCCCAGGATACCAGATCAGAAGCTATCTGGGCTGCTTTGCTTTTCGGCATCGTCAGCGCCGCAATATGAACCTTGTTATGTTTGACATATTCTTCCAGCTCGTCAATGTCGCAAATATCCACCCCATGGATCGACATCCCTATCAGCCGGGGATTGACGTCAAACAGCTTTCGGATGATAAAGCCACGCTTTTCAAAGTCCGGATAATTAGCTATCGCCTGACCTAAATTCCCCGCTCCGATGACGATGACGTTATACTGTTTATCCAACCCCAAAATCTTTCCAATCTCATTGTAAAGATATTCCACATTGTAGCCGTATCCCTGCTGCCCAAACCCCCCGAAATTATTTAAATCCTGACGGATCTGGGAGGCTGTCACCTGCATTTTCTCGCTTAGTTCCTTCGACGATATCCGAACTACTTCGTTTTCGAGCAGGTCCCCCAAATATCGGTAATACCGCGGAAGCCGTTTGATCACCGCCATTGAAATACTACTCTTTTCGTACACCCCTATACCTCCTAAAGATCTCCATCTCATCCGCAACGTATTCCTTTATTATACCGAATTGTAAATTCATTGTCAATTCTTGTATCGAAAATCGGTCATATTTTCCTTTTATTTAAGAGTTTGGAGGATTTTTTCGTCAAAATGAAAAATAATTGAAAAAAGAAATGTTTCGTAGATATACAAATCAGAATCAGGTTCTATAGAACATAAACCGATTTAAGGGAGTCCCGTTTTACCGGGACTCCGCTCTTTCCTGTCATTAATTTCCTCTGTTGTTATAGCGATCTAAGGCAGTCTGTTTGAGTTCAATACATCGATCCAGATGGTAGTTTTCTAACTCTGCCAGAAAATTATCATAAGAATCCATAGATTCCGTCCCCATAATATATTTTACCGTCATTTCATTGACCAAGGTCTGCACCGCGGTATAAAGAGAGCTGTACTCTGTCCCTTCTTCCTCGGTCATACTCATCTGCTTTGGCAGGTTTAAGGACATATCCATACTTGTCCAGGTTTTTTGTGCTACGCTGCATGCCTCATAGTTCATCGTCGTATGTGCTACGGATTCCCAGTTGTACAGACCGCAACCATTCCCTCGGATATAAAGCGACTTGGCGTCGGAAGGGGAAAGTTTGGCGTCCGCCGTAATTTTTTCTGTATACTGAAGACTTCCGTCGCTTCCTTTTGTATAGGTATCTCCTTCCACTCCATAATAATTTAACAACATTCCGTCTAGGGAAAACTGATAATCCAGCCATTTTGCCGCCAACACCGGATCTTTGGCAGCAGCACTAATAAACGTCTCGTTTCCGCAGGTTGGCGAAGTAATCTGTACGGCGTAAGAGGTATCTCCTGCATTCAGCACCGGATTCGCTACTCCAACTACGTTTATATCTGCATTATCCGTCTGTTTGGAAAGGTAGTATCCATTGGAGGTAAAACCATATAGAACCGGGAACCCGACACTACGATCGGTCGTCGTATAGATCACATCTCCGCTCAGACTTGCATTGGTAGTCGTAAAGTTTGGATCAACCAAGCCTTCTGCATACCAGTCGCGCATCAATTCCACCCATTTCTTATACCCCGGCTCTGCCGGACCGTACTTGACTACGCCGTTTTCCTGATAAAACTCCGGCAGAATGCCATAGGCAGTCATAAAGGCACCTGTATTCATATAGCCGTTCATCCCTACCAAAAGCGGCTCTGTCACACCGTTTGTTTTAGCCGTTGCCAATACATTGTGCCAATCCTCAATCGTCACCGGAGTGGAGACATTCCATTGATCCAACAAATCCTGACGGACTGCCAGACCTGCCCATTCCATCTCTCTTGCTATTCCGGCGTCTGCCGTATTCATCCCGTAAATGGCTACCAGTCTGCCACTATCTGTCATCGTATCCTTTTGCAAATCCGGACTTTGCATACGCAGCGTGCGGTAATTCGGCATATAGTTTTCTACCAAATCGGTAGTATCCAAAAATACACCGTCCTCTACTGCCTTATCGTTTCCGCCTGGATAAGAAACGATGCCAAAACAGTAAACGATATCCGGTATGGCACCGGAAGCCAGCATCAGACCAAACTTCTCCGTAGCTTCCTGGATAGTAACCAACGACCAGTTGACATGTACGTTCGTCCGTTCTTCCATTTCCTTTACACTGTCCAAATCATTTGGATTTTCTACATATTGATTGCTCCAGAGCGTCCAGACAGAAATCTCTGCTTTCTCCTCAGAAAGCGGCAGCGTAAGCTCGCTCAATCCGTCCGCTTCCTCTTTTTGCTCTTCTTTCTGACTGTCCTCTTCCTTGTCTTCCTTGTCTTCTCCTTTGTCCTCTTCTTTTGTTGTGTTATTCTTATCGGCAGGGGGGTTTTCTTTCTTTTTTTCACCGCAGGCAGCCAACAAAGAAACCAGCAAAACCATACACAACAACAGTGTCAGCGCTTTACTCCATGTTTTTTTCATAGTATCCTTTCTCCTCCTTATTCTGACAGCGTTGCGTTCTGCAAACACCGTCTTGTTTTTGGATAAGGCTATCATAAAGGATTCTTTGGTATTTTTCTACATAGAATATTTTACTGTTTTTCTCGTTTGGGCTTTATTAAATTTTTACCGGCTGGAGCTTATAGCAGTTTTAAAGGGATTTTTCAGACTTTCCAAAAAGCTATGTCTTATTTTTTTACTCTTTTTACTGCCTCCACAGTCTTTTGCCCGGCAAAAAAACAATGATTATTTCGATATTCACTTGGTGTCATCCCTTCCATCTGCCGAAATACCCGAATCAAAGGCTGCGTCGTATAATAGCCTACCTGCTCGGCAGCCTCCCGCACCGTGGCGCCTTCGGCTAACAGCTCCTTGGCGCGGTTTAGACGAAATTGATTGATATAGTCTAAGATTCCGATGCCCTTTCGTTTTTTAAAGCTTCTTGACATATAGGAAAGCCCAATGTTAAATTCATCTGCCAGCACTCCGGCAGATAACAGATCATCCGTATAATGAGCTTCAATATAGGCGGCTATCTGATCGATCAACTGATCGATCTGTTTTTTTTCTTTTTTCTCTTCCTCCTGCCTGATTTCCTGCTTAAACTCTTCTGTTTCCTTTTTCCCGCCTTCTTTTTTTCCGGAAGTCTGTCTGGATTCTTTTTCCTTTTTCTGCTCTTCTTTTTGCCTGTCCTTTTGCAGACCTGCAATCAGTTCCTGCGCCTTTTCATATTCCTCCTGCTGTAAATGGTATTTCAGCCGCCCCAGAACTTGCCCGAAATGAAGTTCCCCTTCTCTCCTTCGCTCATCGACTTCCTTTTTATAATCGCTTCTGGCAAGAATGGTTTCCTCCGAAATCCCCTCAAAGTCCCGATATTCCAACAATTCCTCAATATCCTTGTAGCAGTTTCGGATCTGGCTTTTGCCCTCGCGTATCTGGCTGATGTTGATCATCAGCTTTATCCCGAAATTTTTTCTTATAAACTCATCTGTTTTTTGGCTGATCGCTTTCAGATCCTGAATTACTTTTTTCTGGTCAAACTGATCGTTGACATTGACCAGAGCAAAAAGCTTGCCGTCTGTCTCTGCTTCTACTGCCTGATAACGTTCTGAAAGCAGCTCGCCCAAAATATTATCAACGATAAAGTAAGCCATATCCATCACTTCCGTACTGATTTCCTCAGCCTCTTCTTCCTGCATGCTTCCCATATCCACCAAATCCACGCCCAGCAGTGCAAAGGAATCATACTGCATCTCCTTAGCCCAGGTATCAAATCCTTTAATGGCGGCGGTAATGTTACTACTTCTTCCCTTTAACAGCTCGTTCATCCAACTGTTTTTCTCTCCTGCGCGACTTTCCCGTAGCCTTGCTTCTTTATCCTGATAAGCAGACAGCAATTTTTGATATGCGCCGCGGATAACAGAAAAGTCGTTTCCGTCCTCCACATCCTGCATCGCCTCTCCCGTCAGCTCTAAAAGCTCCTTTACCGGCTGGTAATTCCGCTTCGAGACATACCAGGCAATCCCTATTCCGCCGACGATGCTTGCCATCACATAAACAGCCAGAATAAGCTTCATACGATTGACGCCCTTTAGATAAAGTCGTTTCTCGATCACATTTAAAAAGCCCAGCTTATATGTCTCGCTTCTTAGCTTCATGATATAGTTTTGCTTTCCGGAACTTAGGGCATAGTCTCCCTGCTCCTGTGCTATCTGCTCCCATTCTGCCGGAAACTCCTGTCCGGAAGAAGAAAACCAGCTTCCATCTGCCAGAGATAAAAACACGGAGGACTGCGCTAAGCTTACAAACTCTCGGATCACACTGGTATTTAGATAAATCAGAACCGTAATATCTGCCAATTTCTCTCGTTTCTCATACGCAGAATAGACGTAAAGCAGTCCGTTTTCCCCATTGTCCAAAGCATGCAGCCCGTTTTTTCCTTTTTGGGAAAGAGAACGAAGTTCTTCTAACGTCATTTTATAATCGTTTTCCGCCTTGATCTTAGAATACTCCAACGGGCAAAACCGCGACTGCTTTAAAATGTAATCGGTCTTGGGGAAGTAAAGCATCACTTCGTCGATCATTTCATTGGAAGCAGCATATAAAAGCATGTCCTCTACCAAAGCTTTCGGATACAGACGCTGCCAGACCGAATAGCTTCGGTCTTGTTCAAATGCTTTGAGATGCTCGGCTTCTGTTTTCTTTGTCAGTGCCAATCCAATATGGTCGCACATATATAGATTTCCTTCCATCGTGTTCTTTATCTGTGTCAACGTCTGACGTTGTACATATTCGACGTCCTCTTCGATCCGCTCCATCGCATACCAATAAATCACACAGCCAAACAACAGTGGAAAAACCATCAGCAGCACATAAGAAAGCAGCCATTTATGGTATGTTCTGCTTTTTCTTTTATATTCTTTTTTCTTCATGCTGCAGCACCCCCTATATTCTTTTATTATAGGAGGTGCCGTTTCTTCTGTCAACAACGCGAATTGGATTCTTTTATGTCCTTATTTGCAATGTTTTTATTTTCCTGCTGCCTTAGCGGCATACCCTGTGTCCACCAAATCGGCATATGGTACGCGCTCGCTTAATTCTCCTGCTTCCTCTAAGATGTTTTGCAGCAGGTCAAAGCTTTCCTCCTCAAATATCAGGTTATCCTTCCAAGTCTGCTGGCTCTGATAACGCTCCACAATTTTTGTAATAGTCGCCAGCTCGGTTTCTGCAAACTGCGGCTGAATCTTTTCCGCGATCTCTTCCGGCGTATGGCTTCCTACATAATCCATCCCTTTTTGCAGAGCTGCCACAAAACCCTCAATCACCTCCGGATTCTTTTCCAGATAGCTTTTTTTTGCCGAATAAGCCGTATACGGTACCATACCGCTTTCCACGCCCAGAGAACCTACGACGACTCCGGCTCCTTCTGTTTCCAGCGCGGTTGCTCCCGGCTCAAATTCTACCGTATATTCCCCGGTTCCGGCGGCAAAGCTTTGGGCAGTCATTCCAAAATCAATGTTTTGGATGATCGAAAGATCGGTTTTCGGATCTAAACCGTTTTTCTTTAACACGTATTCCAACACCATCTGCGGCATACCGCCTGCACGACCGCCGATCACCTCGGCTCCTGCCAGGCTTTTCCAGTCAAAAGCTTTTCCTGCCTGCGCATCGTTCGCCGCCTGCGAGCCTTCTCTTGCTACCAGGAAATTTCCGGCTCTTTGGGTAAGCTGGGCAAAATTGACCACATAGTCCTTTTCCCCCTCCTGATAAACATAAATCGAGGCTTCCGAACCCATAAAACCAATATCGGCTTCCCCGGAAAGTACAGCAGTCATCGTTTTATCTGCTCCCAATCCGTTGACCAGCTCGACGTCCAGCCCTTCTTCTTTAAAATAGCCTTCTTCTAAAGCCACATACATCGGCGCATAAAAGATAGAATGAGCTACCTCGTTTAGTTTTACCTTTTTCAAATCCGACTTTGAGCTACAGCCCTGTGCAAGCACTACCATTCCCAGCAGCAGGCTTAGCAGCAACAACCTGGCAAACAGATTCCTCAAAGCCTTCTTCCCTACAAGATCCATATCTGTTCCTCCTTTTTGCAGTAGCCATCTTCCGGGCAGCCTTATGCAGCGTAGTCAAGAAGTCGCTCCGGTACAGACGGTTACGGTTTGCATACTACTTCAATATATTCTAAAGTCCCCATATGGTTCCTGCTTTTTAATAAATCCCCTCACTTTGATAGTCGTTTCCGATTGACTTATCCGTATCATAAAATAAAATATCTCCCTCCTTTACCGCAAAAATCCCTCCGTAATAATCCTTTTTGCTGCTGACCGCACCTTCTAACTTCCACATGTTGCAGTATCCTTCGACCTCATTTTCCAGATTGGTATAGCTTAAATACCGTTTTCCGTTCTGGATTGTTTCGATCTCAAAATTGACTGCCAGATAGCCGTCCCTTAACCAAAATTCCTCCTGGTAATCCAACACCCCATACCGATCGCACCACTGTTTTAAATCAAAGTCTTTTGGACATACATGGATTTCACGGGGCATGTAGTAGCTCCCGTACCAGGTCTGCATATGCTCTGCCACCTGATCCTCTCCCTTTCCTGCCGGACGAATGTCTACCGGCAGAGGGGTTTTCGTAAAGGTCATCAGGCTATCCGGAAGCAAAATGGTTTCAAAGGTAAAGATATCTTTTCTCTGCCGTTTCCATACTTCCGGCTTAACCCCACGGATACGGGCAGTCGTATTCAAATCCTCTTCCGGCAGGCTCATTGCAGGATCTCCGGTAAGAATACTATGCAGGTTCTCCTTATCTCGTCTGCTTCCAACCTTTACAAGCTGCTCCCGCTCTCCGCTTTTCTCAAACCGTTCGCTGTAATATACGTCTACCTCCTGCCTTTCTCTTCCGTCCTGACTGACATAGAAAAACCGCGGCTTTATCTGGATAAAATCGTCTCTTCCATCATAATCTCCGATGGTTTTCATCCGGAACCGAAATAAATATCCGGTTTTTAACACTCCGATATTCGGATAAAACGGATGACTTCCTGCAGTAAGCGGAAGCGTATAAGCACCATCCTGCCCCGTTTCTACGCCTCGTTCGTTCTTTGTCCCTACCGGATAGGTAAAACCGCTTGTACTTCCCTCCGGCGTCCGAAATACACGCTGCCAAACCGGATAGTCCGAAACGTCATAGAGAGAAAATCCATAGAGGCTTCCGGAGACTTCTACTAATATCTGATTTTTTGCCACATATTCCGGATGATTTAGATTGGCTTGTGTTCCGGCAGAATCTATCCCGCCATTGGCGGCAGCATTGATTGCAATACTACGAAATTCCACGATATAAGGGCTTTCCCTTACCCATGGAGGCAGATAAAACCTGGTATTTTCTCCAACCTCCGTCCAAGTCCCTGCCGGGATGAACGTATGTTGTTCTTTGTACGTATCAAAAGGAAATCTAACCTGACGAGACGCAGTATATTTTCCATAATCCCGGAATCCATATCCAGGAATCCCCAAATGCTCCCCTACCGTCGGCAGTGAAACTCCAAAAGAGGTATGAAGAATCAGACTGACGGCGCCTTTCATCGGATACAGCATCTGGCACCAACGCTTCTGGTTTTCTATCACCGGCTCACAGACCACCGGAGTATGCACCACTACCGGATTGACCTCCTCTACCGGCAGAGTAAGAGAAGCAGGGCGCGTCGGAGCAACGGCTGCAATCCTTCCATACGTCACATCTGCCGCGCTTTCATAAGGTCCATTTGCCCGTTCAGCCGGAATGACCAGTTTTTCGGCATATAAAGTCTTTGGTGGGACTTCCTCCGGCTCTGTCTCAAGCTTTGCCGGACGGGAAGCGGATTTGGTCGTCCAGCTATCCTCTAAAATCGTCCTTCCTTCCAACTGCAGATGGTCGTTACGTACCTGGCATTCTCCGACCGAGGCGTTGAGCAAAGCAGTCGCATCATAAGCAGGTGGCGACGATCCGCCGTAAGACATCGTACCCAAATCCAGGATCTGGCTGATCTCCTCCGGCTGTCTGATATGGCTGTTCTCCCCTGCCTCATGCTGCCAGGAAACCACCGGAGCCGTATAACCCTTTGGGGTAAGCGTAACTTTCCCAAGCGGAAACGCTCCGTTTTCTACCTGTGCCGAGGAAAGACCGTATATTTCCAGATTGCTAATCTCCCAATACGCAAAGCTTCGTTTCACAGGAGCCGTATAAAGAACCGTCTGCGTCGCTGTTTTCACGACGGCATCTTCCCCCGCTCCTTCTGTCCAGGTCAGGTTCCAGGTTATCTTTCCTCTGGCAGTATAGGTTTTCACCCCGACTTTTTTTGTAAAACGATAGCCTGCCAGATAACGTGGTGTCAGGACATGCGTATACAATTCTTCTGTTGTGGGAATCCCCTGTTCCACATCAAACGGAGACTGTTCTAACGTACCGGAGCCAATCACGGCAGTCGGCTCCCGTTCTGTAAATTCCCCTTCTATTACTTCCGCCTCTTCTACCTCTATCCCTGGTGGATCGGGCGGATCCGGGGGGTCTGGCGGATCGGGCGGCTTTTCTGTTACCTCCTGATAGCGTCCTACTACCATGGAATAGTGCAGTCCCAGTTTGATTTTTTTCGTTATCGTCCCTTCCCGATCCGTTTTTAATTTCGTATCTGCCTTTTTCACTCCGTCTCCGCTTTCCTGATAATAATAACTCCGGTATAGCTGATAGGTTTTTCCTTCTGCCTCAATCGTAAGCGGCAGAGAAACCGTTACCTTTTCCCCGACATAGACCTTCTTATCGGAAAGACAGATCCCAAGCGGCTTATATTTTGCACTGTAAAAGGCAAGCGCCGGATTTCGCTGTTTTTTTCCATTAACCTTTATTTCTGTCAGCTCTACCCCTGCTCCGTTTAAGACGCCTGTCGGAACGCCGATTTGATTCCCTTTTTCATCCGAAAGTTTTACATGGACATTTCCGGTTATTTTATAAGGAACGCGTATATTAAAATATCCGCTGTCCCATTCCTGCTTATTTGCCCACCACTGATTGTTGCGGATACTGTCGATATCATACATATTGCTCGTTAGAATCGTCTTGGAACCATCTCCATTTACCCGGTAGCTTTGGAAAAAGTTGTTGAAATAAATATAGGGCTTTCCGTTTTCGATATTTTCCTGAAATTGGGCATAAAGCGTTTTGTTTGCCGTCAGCACTGATTTAACATAATCGGCGTCAATGGTAAAGGTCGTGATATCTTTCCCGGTTTTATCCGGTTTGGTTTCTACGGATACCCGTTTATCATCTACCAAGATTTTCCCGTAGGGCTCCCCCGACTTTAGCGGATATCCATATTCCGTCTTTTTGGCATAGATCAAAAAGCCCTGGGTACGCCATTTGATTCCGGTGGTCGCCATCGTTGGTACCGTCTTCCAGACAATATTTCCTTCCTCATCTGATTCCAGTTCAATCGCTGCCAGAACCCGTCCGCTGCCGCTAAGCCAAATCAAACCAGCCAACATCAAGAGACCTATCCACCTTAACATTCTATAGTTCGTGTTTCCTGCCCCCTTTCTATGGCGTTTCGGTTTTTACCGGAGCAAAGATATAACTCCATTCACTTTGTTGTTTCGGCGTGAGCAAGCTTTTTTTCCGATCCTTTTCCCAGCCGGTCCACATCCCGGATCGCACCGGAACACCTGCCGTATCCCCGGTTGGTGTCATGGAATACCAGGAAATTTCACAGCCAAATACCCCTCCGTACCATTCCCCTAAGCGTACCTCCGGAATATCACAGACCGAACCAAAGATAACTTTATCCTTATTACCCGCATAATTTTTACAGGAACGAACGCGGAATTCCAGATATGCACTGGTGGAAAGCTGTCCGTCATAATAAAAAACAGAAGGCTCTACACTGATGATCCGACTCTCTAATATGACTTTATTCGTTTTCGCCCAGGTCATCCACTCTTTGATCCGCTTTTTCTGTGCGGCATGTTCCTCCGGATCAAAGCGGGAATGATAGGTCGCAGCCAGCTCCTCCAACCACTCCTCATCCGCCGTTCGATAGTCAAAATTCAGGCGCAGCTCATAATTTTTCCTTAACAGTTCTGCCCATTCGTACTTCCATTCCGCAATCATCTCATAACTGCCGCGGTTTTTTAGCTGCGCGGGAGAAGCATAATTTTTCGGCGAAACCGGCATATGATTATAATTCGCCCGTTCGTAGCCAAACTTTACCGTATAAAAACGATTCGGAAAACTTGCCAAAATATAATCATATTCACAGGCATTAAAGGGAAGCTTCGTAGTACGAATCAGTTGCCCGTCTGCGCTCATTGATTTTCGCTCCTGCTTTCCTAACGCCCTTCGGATCACGGTTCGTACTTCCGCCATCTCAAGTCCTTTTTTGGGATCGAAGCGGCGGCTTTGCGTATACTTCCCGTCCGAAGTCCCAATCCATATCCCCGCTCCCAATACTCTTGCCACAGGACGCTGCAACGCTTTTTTGACCTTGTTGATATCAGAGATCCGACCATAGCGTAAAATCCGCTCTACCTGCACGCTATCCTCCTCTTCCCCCAGATAATCCATCAGCCGGCACGCCAAGAGGGCGATCTCCTCCCTGGTAATCTTCTTTTTTAGATCGTTTAGCTCCCCCTCTCGTAAAATACCAGCCTGTTCCAATGCTGCCTGGTAGCCCTGATAGCTCTCTTTTTCCGGTTCTAGCCCTATTTGCCCGGCTGTGTATTTCAGGGCAGAACCAATTTTGCAGTATTCGGCTGCCCGTACAAGAGGAGCCGCCCTTCCTCCTTCGCAAAACAGCCAGATCAACAACACCCATACGAAGTATCCTGTTTTCTTTTTTCTCATATCTCTCCTTTCCGGATTGTTCTTCTTCCGTCTTTCTTTCCTATTCTTTGCCACCAAATACCCAATCTGCTTTCGTTTGTTTTTGGTATACACCTCAATTACCCATTTTTCGGCAACGTATAATTCCGTTAAATTTTTTATAATAGGGAAATGATAGAGACACTACACTGAAAAAACTGCCAGAAGCGAACCCCGCTTTTAGCTGCCCACAAAGAAACGGAGTGATAACAATGATAAGCTATGCACCATTTTGGGAAACGCTCAAACGCAAACAAATTTCCCAATATCAGCTCATCCGGGATTACAGTTTTTCTACTGGAACGCTGGATACTTTAAGAAAAAATAACAGTATTACCATGAACACGCTTCATGATATCTGTCAGATGTTACAATGTAATATAACAGATGTGGTAGAATTTGTAGAAGACAAGAAGGAATAAGATTATCCTAACATATCTTGTAACGAATTTTATTATACTACAAATTTTTCCCTATTGCAAGAAAAATTTTCCTAATTTACCATTCCTTTTGGAATCTTAAAATGGGATCCGACGCGGCAGACGATTCTGCTTGTCCGATCCCATTTTTTTATATGATAGGAAAGTTCTCTGAACTTCCCTATCATACAAAAAGCCCTCCGGGCGGGATGCACACTCGCGCGCATGGAAGATGTTGCCGTTCGGCAACCGCGCTCGGCGCGAGAATTCCACTTTGTGGAATTCTTTTTCATATGATAGGAAAGTTCTTTTCCGGGCTGGATTCTTATTTGCTTCCTATCGTTTTTAAAGAACACCTACTTGTATTTCCTCCATAATAAACGGGACGACCTGTTCTTTTTGGATATTCAATACATGAGCAAATTCTTCATATAAAATCCGCTCTGCCTCTTTCATAAAACGCTCGTCCACTACATGGAGTTTCTTGCCCCGTCTTTGCTGCTTCTGCTGATGCTGATACAAAGTTTTAATCATACGTACCAGGGCTGTCCGATCCCCTTGTGCCAAGATCTCTTTGTATCGCGCTTTCCGTTCTACGTCGTTGTCAATCCAAATAGTCTGCTCCGCCGGTATCCCATGAATCAGCTCCCGAACCTCTTCTGCCGACAGTACCTTGCACATCTTAGCCGTCAGTGCTTCGTTGTCTACCGGCACAAAAATCGTAGCGCTCTCATGAAAAATCGGCTTTAACACATAATACAACCTGTTCTTTCCGTTAAAGCTCTTTTCTGTAATCTCTTCAATCCTGCAAACTCCCTGTGTTCCGTACAATACCGAATCTTTTTCCTGATACATGCGACCCTTCCTTTCCCAGTATACCGGCGCTTCCGCGGAAACGACGGAAGTACGCCTACTGTTCCTATACTATAAATAATAGATGATACAAAAAACGTGCAGCCTGCTGCAACTGGATTTATGCTCCTTTAAGCAAGCTACACGTTGATTGATATCTTTATTATATCAGAAAAAATCCGAAAATGTAAGAACTTTTTTCATTTTTTGTAAATAAAATTTATTCGTCTCTTTGCTGGCTTTTATAACCCAGGGTAACATGAAGCGTTTTTTCTGTATATTCTCCCTGTTCAAATACCTGGATCGTCAGCGTAATCTCCTCGCCGCCCCGGTAAGTTGCCAATATCCGCTGCATTTCCGTCATACTGCTGATTGTCCGTCCGTTAAAGGAAGTAATGACATCACCCATATTCAGACCTGCTTCCTCTGCCGGGCTTCCTTTGGATACCTGATATACATAAACGCCAAGTGGCATTCCATAACGTTCGTTATACGCTTCCGGAACATCCTGTCCGATAATACCAAGATATGCCTGTTCGCTCTCCGGAATCTCTTCCCGGTTCATCAGATCGTTGATAATCGGTACTGCTTTGGAAATCGGAATTGCAAATCCCATCCCTTCTACACTCTGATCCGAATATTTTGCAGAATTGATGCCGATTACTTCACCCTTGGTATTTAAGAGAGCGCCGCCGCTGTTTCCCGGATTGATCGCAGCATCCGTCTGAATCAGGGTCATCGTATAGTCTTCACTGGCAATTTCCCGATCCAGGGCGCTGATCCAGCCCACGGTTGTAGACTGCCCGTAGCCTAAGGCATTACCGATTGCGATCGCCATCTGCCCTACCTTTAACTCGTCGGAATCGCCCAATGTCGCTATCTTGATATACTCTAACGTTTCCTTTGTCAAGTCGGAAAGCTTTACGGAAATCACTGCCAAATCAGAACCTTCCTCTGTTCCCTTAATCGTTGCAGAGGCGCTGGACTGATCCCCGAAAACTACTTCTATTGATTCGTTTCTGGCATTTTGCCCGGTAGCCACCACATGGTTGTTGGTTACAATCAGCACCTCTTCTTTGTTCTGACCGATGATAATACCGGAACCGCTCCCCTGACTTGGCTGAATATACTGCTGTCCCCAGAAGTTCGTCACATATTCCGAGCTGCAGTTAATTGCTACAATCGCCGGGGTCACACTGGCTACTACCTCTGAAACATCCGTCATCGTAGCTGTCGCTTCTACTCCGGAAGGCTGTCCCGTCTGACCAATCGCCTGCTGATCCGATCCTTCCTGCGGCGCGCCGATTAGGGTTTCTTCGTTTTCCAGCCTGGTATTTTCTGCAACCTGACTTCCGTCAGTTACATCTGTCGCTAATTTCAGACCTACGTAGATTCCGCCGCCGACTGCTCCGCTTACTAAAACGACACCTGCCATCACAGCCGCGATTACCGGAAGTACCTTTCGCTTCTTTTTTGCCTTTTTCTCTTTCTCTACGCCTGCTGCTCCGCCTGGTACAAAATTTACTTCGCTCTGATAAGAGTTCTGATAGCTTCCGCTTCCGCCGCTGCCTATCCGGGCTGTATCCTGTCTTATCTCTTCTGTCGAATAAGGATCAAAACTCCCGTATTCATATTCCTGACTGTTGTCTGCGGTATGCTCCGGCGCATAAGCACGAAACTGCTCTTCCTTGCCGAAAACGCCTTCCGGCAACCCGTTGTTTCCTTCCTTTTCATTATGGAAATTGTTCTTGTTGTAATCCATATAGATTCCTCCATTCACAAAATAATTGACTTGTCGTCTGTTGATAGTGTTATCATACCGGAGAATTGTGATTACTTTGTGAAGGTAATTTGAAAAAATTGTGAAAGAACCACTCTTTTGGATTCTTTTTATTTTACGGTTCTGGTTTCTACTACTTTATTGCCGGCTGTATCCTCCTGCGTAATGGTCAAGGTCTTTCCCGACGGCTGACCTGGAATAGAAACTTCATATGTCTTTTTAGAAACCGTAGCATCGTAACGCTTCCCGTCTATTGTTGCGTATACGACTCCTTTCGACTGGCAGGTTCCGGAAATCTTTTCCTGGTTTTTTGCCACTTCCGAAGCCGTTAAGTTTCTGGTGGATACTACATTTGTATTTGATTCTACGGCTGTTATAATAAACTCGCCTGCTTTGGAACTCATCTTGTTCTGCTTTACTTCCGGAGCCGTAGATTTGTTAATGGCTATCGCTTTCCCGCCGTTTTCCATAATCGAGTTTCCCTTTAAAGAAGAAACGTCCGCTTTTTCCTGGACGGAAATTCCTGTCTGACCACTGCCGGAAATCGTATTACGGTCAATCGTCGCCGAGGCTTTTTGAACGGTGATTCCGTTTTCCGCACTCTTTAAAATCGAATTATCAACGATAGCGGCAAAGGATTCCTCCAATACCATAATCCCATGCTTGCCTGCTTTTTGAATCGTATTGTTGGTAATTTCTGCAGAAGATCCGGAATAAATGCCGATTCCATGCTTTCCTACCTGTTCTACCTGATTTGCCTTCATCACTACCGCATTGCTCTTTTCACGGAAAGCAAAACCATTGTCATAGCAGTTTCCATCGTAAGCTACCATATTCCCCGTTACCTCTATCCCGCTGCACGAAAGGAATTTGTACGCATCGACTAAAAATTCTCCGCCGGAAGAATTGTTGTTTCTCGTACAGATATTATTTGATAACGCGCTGTTATCTACATATCTTAAATAAATGCCTGTGCTGGCGCTTTCGATCGTGTTGTCGGAAATGTTTACTCCGTTAATGTTATCTTTTTCTGTACCATATATAAAAATTCCAAATTGTGTCGTTTCCTTACCGACTGAATAACTGGTAGTGCGAATGGTATTGTCCGT
>CAJUFW010000014.1:714-16557 GCA_910585655.1 uncultured Lachnospiraceae bacterium | reverse complement strand
CGTAATTTTCAAGTTATATTCCCGTCCAGGCAAAGACATCGCCTTTACTCCCTTGTTTCTCTTAAAAATCGTTTCTTCTCCCTCTGGCGCATAGGATTTAAATACCACTCCTGCATAGACGTTTTCAAATGTATTTCCTGTAACGGTCAGATTTTTATAATTATAGGCGTAAACTGCGTTCTCGCTGATATCATGAATCCGATTGTTGCGGATCACGATATCCGAAGGATAGATGTCTTCTACCATCGAATGAGAACCGATTGCCCTTGGATAATCATAAATTTCATTGTTTTCTATCGTTATATTCCGGCAAGGGGTATCATCAAACGGCGCACCCCCTGGCAATATTTCTTCATTGTGACAGATATCTAGCTGAATCGCCTCCTTGTCAGAATCGTTGCTGCTCCTTTTAAATCCGTAAAACTTACAGCCTTTAATAAGAACATCTTTATCCCCGCCGAGTTCTAGCAGATGCGTGCCGTAATTGTTTCGTAAAGTCAGATTAAGAAACTCCAGGTTTTGGGAATGTACAAAGAAAAAGAGGCTTCCTCCTGTTTCCTTGTTGTATTTTAAAAACTTTGCATCCCAGGTTCCGCCTTCTATCGTTACATTTTTGATATTGTTATAGCCCTTCTTTTCATTCTTTGCACTCCGCAGCATATAAAGAACATTCTTGCTTTTTTTAATAATCTTTGCATTTTTATGGCATTTTAGGTAAGTGTTGGAACCTATTGTCAGCGTTTTGGTAATATAATAAGTTCCGGCAGGGATATAGACCTGCGCCCGTTTTTTGGCTGTTCCTTTTTTCGCTGCCTTATCTAGGGCAGCCTGAATGGCTTTTGTACTGTCCTTCCCGGACTTGGCTCCGAATTCCTTTTTGGTAATCGTATAGGTTGCCACAAACTTTTCTGCCGCAGCGTTCGCCGGAATAGAAGAAAAAAGCCCGCCCACCAAAGCGACAAACAAAACTGCCGCTATCCATTTCCTGACCTTCTGCATGTTAGCACCTCTTATTCTGTTTTGATATAGTCTGAATCTATTGTTTTACAGGAAACAGCAGACTGTGCTGCCGTTTCCTGCAAGGTTACTTTTTCTTATCAGCTTTTTGTAAAATTCAGCCAGTTTAACAGCATACCCGGCTTTGTAATATGACAGAACACTTCGTAGTCGCCTGCTTCCAGCTCACAACGGCAGATCCTCTGGCTTTCCGGGATACCAAACCAGCTTCCCGTCATCTGGATTGTCACCAGTTCCACGCCGTTTAGCATAATCTGGCAGGCAGACTGCGCGGTATCGGTAGCCTTGTAGAAGCCTTCCATCGCCAGTCGGTATACACCGCCTTCCTTCACACGCATCAGCACAGAACCTTCCATCTGCGGAACGATCTGAATCACACCGTTTTCTTCTACGATTACTCCTTTTGGATCGGCTTCCTTTGGCGCGGAGCCTTCCGGTATAGACGCAAACTTCTCTATTTTCTCTTCCCTTACGATATCGCGACCAAATACCGGAGCCTGCATCAAGAAACGAAGGATATTTTTGGCACTCCGCTGCAGCTCGCCTCTGGTCAGCTTTCCGTTTGACAATGCTTCTATTGTATTGTCATGTCTGGAATTGACCTCTGCTCCGTTGTTGTTGACCACCATAAACAGGTCATTTTGAGCGCGTATCATTGCCGCCGTATTGCGGATATCGCATGGACCTGCTTCTACGCAGTCGTTCATCATAGCCCACCAGTCTGTCATCACGATTCCGGTATAGCCCCATTCCTTACGTAAAATCGTCGTTACCAGATCATAACTAGAAGGCGCCCAATAGGAGTTGATCGGGTTGTAGGAGGTCATCAGGGATACGGCTCCACCCTCTTTTACCGCCATTTCAAAGCCCCGTAAATAAATCTCCCGCAACGCACGTTCGGATACAACAGCATCGACTTTCCGTCTGGAAAACTCCTGATTGTTGCAGGCGTAGTGCTTCATCGTTGCAGAAGAACCTCCGCGCTTAATTCCCCGGACGTTTGCTGCCGCCATACAGCCGGACAGATACGGATCTTCGGAAAAATACTCGAAATTCCGTCCGTTTAGCGGATGTCTGTGGATGTTGATACCAGGTCCTAACAGCGTATCAATCTGGTTGCGGAGCAACTCTTTTCCTTCTAAAACATAAAGTTCTTCCACTAACTCCGGATCCCAGGTGGAAGCCAGCAACGTACCGATCGGCACCTGTGTCGCCTTTGCTCCGTTGTCCATACGGATACCGGAAGGTCCGTCAGAACCGCAGGCAATCGGGATCCCCTTATCCAAGAGCTTATCGCCTACTCCGCCGAATGCGCAAGCCGTTCCCGGCGTTACTTTCAGACTGCACATCCCTTCGCCGCGGATTAACGTAGCCAATTCCTCGTCGGAAAGCTGAGCGACAAACTGATCTAACGTCACCTTTCCTGCTTCTACGTCCTTTAACACATAGCCCCGATCGCCTGTCGGCGTAATTTCCTCCGGCAGATTTGCTTCAATCCGTTCTTTGATGGAAATACTTCTGGTCGGAGCGTCCTGCCACTCTATCTCATAGGCATCTCCTTTTTTTGCTCCTGGCTTCATTCTTGTAAAGCCCTCGACCGGAGCCCCTGCCTCCTGCAGCTCGCAGACTACCAAAAGAGTACGCAGTTCCAGCGAAGTATCCTCTCCTGCCGTCTCTGTCCATAGCGCTTCCTCTGTCGTATCTTCTACCGCTACGGCTACCGGTACAGCATCCCGTACAGAAGTTCCGGCATAGATGGTATAAGCGCCCTCTTCCAGTACATAAGCAGCCTTATGCCCGGTATAGCCTCCGTCGTCGTAAGCCATCATCCTCTTTACCGGAAGCATAATCGCAATCTCCTCTGACTCGCCTGGCAAAAGCAGCTTACTCTTTTGAAACGCTCCTAACTCCTTGAGCGGACGCCCAAGCTTCCCCTGAGGGGCTCCGTAATAGATCTGTACGACTTCACGACCTGCGTAGGTATCGCCGGTATTCGTCACTTTAGCACGAACCTCCACCGCTGCCTCTAAGGCGTCTGCGCCCGCTACCAGCTTGGCGCCAAGCAGTTCTGTCTGCATTGTCGTATAGGTGATTCCGTAACCAAACGGATACAATACCTTTTCCGGTGCAAAAGTTTCAAAATAACGATAGCCGACATAAATGTCCTCTTGATAGATATTTTTATTGGCATCGCCATAGTTAGCTGTAGCCGGATAGTCTTCGATTTCCTTGGCAATCGTATCGGTCAGCTTTCCGCCCGGCACCACGTCTCCAACCAATACGTCTGCCACAGCATTTCCGCTTTCGATTCCGCCCTGCCAAGCATATAGTACGGCTTGAATATGTCCCTGGTACTGCGGATCGTCTACCCAGCTCATATCAATGATATTGGATACGTTTAAAATGACTGCTACCTGATCAAATGCGGCGGTCAGCAGGCGCAGCGTCCGCTGCTCTTCCTCGGTCAGACGATAGCCTCCCGGCTCATTGACATTATCCTTATCCTCTCCTGCCGTCCTGCCAATGACATAAAGCGCTTTTTCGCTAAACGCCCGCGCCGCTTTCACCTGCTCTTCAGAAACCGGCATCTCCTGCTGGAACCATGGCTCCATCGCCCAGCCGCCTCCGCCGTTATCAAACGGATGCTCCTTGACCCATGCCTCATAAACGGCAGCCAGCTCCTCGTTGACCTCTACCTGCTTTTTCGCACGCAGCCCGTCTAACAGATTCGTCTTATATACGACATTGACCGCCCCGCCGGAACCGGTTCCGCTCCGGTAATAGTCTATCTGTATCCGCCCGAAGACAGAAATCTTTTCTTCCTTTAACGGTAACATCTGCTTTTCGTTTTTCAGCAAGACGGCACCCTGTGCCGCTACTTCCCTTCCAAATTCTGCAAATCCCTCCAAAGGAATCCCTATTTTTACGTTGCTCATAATGATGTATCCTCCTGATAATATGAAGTCATAATAAAAAATTTACAGCACAGATTATTCCTCTCCCCGCTCAACGTACTTGGCGTTGTCCTCAATTACCTTTGCCTGTACATCGCCCGGAGCCGGCTCATAACGGCTGAATTCATAGGAATATTCCCCGATACCTCCGGTCATTGACCGCAGATCCGTAGAATATCCTGCCAGCTCTGCTAACGGAATATCTGCTAAGATCTCCTGCTTGTTATTGTGCAATGGGTTCATCCCGTTGATCCTGCCGCGACGCTTGTTTAAATCGCCCATAATATCACCGGTAAACTTGTCCGGCACTACGACGCGGAGCGCAGCGAGCGGCTCTAAAAGAATCGGAGAAGCCTCCATAAAGCCCTGCTTAAACGCCTGTGTAGTCGCCATCTTAAACGCCAGCTCGGAAGAATCTACCGGATGATAAGATCCGTCTACCAAAGTCGCTTTTAAACCTACGACCGGAAATGCTGCCAAAGGTCCCTTTAACACACATTCGGCAATACCCTTTTCCACTGCAGGGAAGAAGTTTTTCGGTACGACGCCGCCGACGATTTTCTCTTCAAATACATACGGGATCTCCAAATCGCCGGATGGCTCGAATTCCATATGTACGTCTCCAAACTGCCCATGCCCGCCGGACTGCTTTTTATATCTGCCCTGTACCCGCACTTTTTTCCGCAGGGTTTCACGGTAAGGAATCTTTGGCTTCTTCAGCTCTACTTCTACTTTATAACGGTTTAACAGTTTGCTTACGGCTACTTCTAACTGCTGTTCGCCGATTCCATAGAGCAGGGTTTGATGCAGAACCGAATCGTTGACGACACGCAGCGTACGATCTTCGTCGGTCATCTTTGCTAACGCCTGGGAGATCTTATCCTCATCGCCTTTATTTTTTGCCTTGTAGCGCATATACGCATACGGTGTGGAAAGCGCCGGCTTATCAAAGAGAACCGGAACCGCCTTGGTAGAGAGTGTATCGCCGGTTGCCGTATTGGAAAGCTTACCGATTGCACCGATATCGCCTGCATGCAGCTCTTTTACCTCGATCTGCTCCTTTCCGCGCAGGACATACAGCCTGGAAAGCTTTTCCTCCGTATCCTTTTCTGCATTGTAGATCACGGCGTCATTTTTTAATACCCCGGAACATACCTTTACCAAAGAAAACTTTCCGATAAACGGATCGGCTATCGTCTTAAAGACCTGTGCGGTCATCGGCTTATTCTCATCAAAATCCGCTGCGAACGTCTCGCCGGTCTTTTGATTGATACCAGTGATAATCTTCCGATTCGGCGCCGGGAAATACTTTTCGATTTCCTGGAGCAGCATCCGCACACCGTAAGTCGTCAGACCGGAACCCATCAGCACCGGAACAAGCGTACAATCGCTGACGCTGCTCCGCAGAGCGGTAGACATCTCGGTCTGAGTAAATTCTTCCCCTTCAAAATATTTTTCCATCAGAGCCTCGCTCGTCTCGGCAACCGCCTCTAACAGCGCCTCACGGCAAGTCTCTAAATTCGGGATCGAATAATCCGGAATCTCGCCATCTGTATAGGTTCCGTCCGGGTTAAAGCGACGCCCTGCCATCTTGACAACATTGACGAAACCGACAAACTTTTCATTCTCTCTGATCGGCAGATGGAACGGCGCGATCCGCTTGCCGTACAGCTCTGTCAACGCTTCTACCGTCTGGCGGTAGCTGGCGTTATCGTCATCCATATCCGTAACAAAGAACAGACGCGGCAGCTTATTCCGCTCGCAATACTCCCATGCCTTCTGTGTTCCGACCTCTACCCCTGCTTTGGCGGAAATAACGATCACGGCAGCATCGGCAGCAGCCAACGCCTCTTCCACTTCTCCTACAAAATCAAAATAGCCCGGGGTATCCAGAATGTTGATCTTGGTTCCTTCCCAATCCACTGGTATCAGGGAAGTACTGATAGAAAACAAACGCTTTGTTTCTTCCTTATCATAATCGCTGATGGTATTTCCCTCTTCCACCCGACCAGGGCGCTTCGTCACGCCTGTCAGATAAGCCATAGCCTCAGCCAAGGTTGTTTTACCACAGCCGCCATGCCCCAATAATACTACGTTACGAATCCGTTCGTACTTATAAGTATCCATAAGAAAGCCCTCCAATACAGTTTGATATTACCATTGTACTAAAAAATTCGATCATTTACAATAGTTTTGTTTGGTTTTCACAAAATATTTGCAAAAAATACATAAGCTGTTTATCCGACTTAAATTTTCGCACTTTAAAGCGTTAGAGTGTTGACATTTCGGAAGCAACGCTATACAATAAATAAGAATCCTGCAAAGCAGGATTCTCCGCCTGCGGCGGGTCGCTTCAGCGACATGTTACTACTCCGCCGCAGTGCGATCCTGCCCGGAGGGCTTTTTGTAGGATAGGGAAGTTTGGAGAACTTTCCTATTATACAAAAAACGTACCAAAAAACAAATAAGATTGGAGTATGAAAACTATGATTATTGTAATGAAACCCGGTGCTAAAAAGACTTCGATTGATCAGGTATTGTCCATCATTTCTTCTGCCGGGCTAGAATACCATCTTTCCGCCGGAAAAGAAACTACCATCATCGGTGTTATCGGGGATAAAACACGTCTTTCTGCCAGAAACTTAGAAATTGCCGAGGAAGTAGACAAAGTGGTTCCTGTAACCGAAAGCTACAAGCTGGCAAACCGGAAGTTCCATCCGGAGTCAAGCGTTGTCACCGTCGGAAATCCGGCAACCGGTAACACCGTCACGATCGGCGGCGGAACACTAGCCATGATGTCCGGTCCCTGCGCGATTGAAAGTCAGGAACAGCTTTTAGAAACTGCCCGTGCGATTAAAAAAGCCGGAGCGCAGATTTTACGCGGCGGCGCCTACAAACCACGGACTTCCCCTTACTCCTTCCAGGGCTTAGAGGAGGAGGGGCTTCGTTATATGAAAGCGGCAAGAGAAGAAACCGGACTCGCCGTAGTCTGTGAAGTAACAAGTCTTTCTGCCGTAGAAGCGGCGGTAAACTATGTAGATATGCTCCAAATCGGAGCCAGAAATATGCAGAATTTCTACTTATTAAAAGAGGCTGGAAAAACCGGGCTTCCGGTGCTGTTAAAGCGCGGACTGGCAGCGACCATTGACGAGTGGCTCAATGCAGCGGAATACATCATCGCCGAAGGAAATCCGAATGTCATTCTCTGCGAACGGGGCATTCGTACCTTTGAAACTGCTACCCGCAATACGTTAGACATCAGCGCTGTTCCGGTGATCAAGAGCAAAAGTCATCTGCCGATCATTGTCGATCCAAGCCACGCTACCGGAGTACGCGCCTATGTAAAGCCACTCTCCCTTTCCGCCGTAGCGGCAGGCGCCGACGGTCTGATGATCGAGACCCATCCAAATCCAGCCTGCGCGCTTTCCGACGGACCGCAGTCTTTGACCTTCGAGCAGTTTGAAGAACTGTGTAAGGAACTGCGCCCGCTTGCTTCCCTTATGGGACGCAGCTTCTAGTTTTAGCCACTTATCATACAGAAAGGAAACATACTATGAAAATCGGTTTTATTGGTTTCGGTTTGATCGGAGGATCGTTAGCTCGTATTTGGAGTGCCAAACATCCAGAGGATACCTTCCTAGCCTACAATTACCACCTTTCCCACAACCAGGATTTGGAAGATGCTCTGGCAGACGGTGTTTTACATCTGGTTTCTACTGATCTGGAAGGAGACTTTGCAGACTGTGATATGATCTTTCTCTGTTCCCCGGTTCTGCGTAACATCGAATATCTGACGCGTTTAAAAGACATTGCCAAGCCTTCCTGTATTTTAACCGACGTCGGCAGCGTCAAAGGAAACATCCACCAGGCTGTCCGCCAGCTAGGGCTTACGGATCGCTTTATCGGCGGACACCCGATGGCCGGATCCGAAAAAACAGGCTATCATAGTTCTACTACCACCCTTTTTGAAAACGCCTATTATATCCTTACGCCGACAGAGGAAACGAGACCGGAAGCGCTTGCTCTTTTAGAAGAACGTGTACGGGAAACGATGGCGATTCCTCTGGTCTTAGAACCTGGACGGCATGATGATATTACAGCGGCGATCAGCCATGTCCCACATATCATTGCTTCCGCTTTGGTCAACGCCGTTCGCCTCGCTGATGCCGGAAGCGGAGAAATGACGGCGCTTGCTGCCGGAGGCTTTCGGGACATTACCCGAATCGCCTCTTCCTCTCCGGTGATGTGGCAAAACATCTGTCTGACCAACCCGGATAGTATCGTTTCTTTTTTAGACTGCTTTATGAAAGAATTAGGGCAGGTTAAGGAAATGCTTCTGCAGACCAAAGAAGAAGCGCTTTTACAATTCTTTGCCGATGGTAAGGAATTCCGGGATTCCCTGCCTTTAAAAACCAGCAGCCTTCTTCTGCCAAGTTACGAAGTATTGCTTTATATCCCGGACAAACCTGGTTCGATCGCCGTTATCGCTTCTCTGATGGCGGCAAGCGCCGTCAGCATCAAAAACATCGGCATCGCCCATAACCGGGAATATACCGACGGAGTATTACGAGTAGAATTTTACGATAAGCCTTCTTTAGAAGAGGCAATCCGTATCCTAAAGGAACGCAACTATAAGCTCTATTGAGCCGGCGGAGAACTTTCCTATGATACAAAACAGCCCTATACGATAAGGGAAGGAAGTCTTCCTTTTTGTATAGGGCTGTAGTAATTCTATTATAATACTCCTGTTTCTTCTGCCTCCAGTACGACGACAGTCCGCGGAGGAATATGAAGTCTGCTTTTGTAGTCAAAATCCGTCAGCGGTTCTACGTTTCTTCCGTCTGCATATTCGACTGCGGTATTGACGCAAAGCTTCCAGCGCATCCCTTCCGGCAGTTCCGGGAGCTGCATATTTAACGGTTCCCAATACGCATTGATTCCGTAAAATACGATATCGTCTTTTGTATTCGTCTCATCTCTTCCGGCATACATCACACCTAAGAGCCTTGTGTTGTTATCGGTTCCGCCGTTCCACGGATAACCGTTGTGAATACTGATATCCGGGAAGCCGCACGCCGCCCGTTCCGTCGTTTTCCGAATCACCGGATGCTTTTTCCTAAAAGCTATCATATAGCGAAAAAAATCGTGAATCTCCTGGTATTTCTCAAGCCTGTTCCAGTCCAGCCAGGAAATGATATTGTCCTGACAATACGCGTTGTTATTTCCAAACTGTGTGTTGCAGAACTCATCCCCTGCATAAAACATCGCCGGACCTCGGCTGCACATCAGCGTTGCAAAGGCATTTTTTACCATCTTACGCCGCAGATTTTCTACCTCCGGATCGTCCGTTTCTCCCTCTACTCCGCAATTCCAGCTCCGTCCGTTGTTATCTCCGTCAGTATTGTTCCAGCCGTTTTTCTCGTTGTGCTTTGTATTATAAGAATACAAATCATAGAGAGTAAAACCGTCATGACAGGTAAGGAAATTGACCGATACGCTCTTGCCCCGCTCCGACGGATCGTAGAGATCTCTCGAACCGGTAATCCGGGTAATCGCCGTTCTTGCCATACCTGCGTCGCCCTTTAGGAAGCTGCGCATATCGTCCCGATACCGCCCGTTCCACTCTGACCAGCGCCGAAATGCCGGGAAATTTCCTACCTGGTAAAGACCGCCTGCATCCCACGCCTCTGCGATTAGCTTCACCTTCCCTAAAATCGAATCACAGGCGATTTCCTGTAAAATAGGCGGATCCGCCATCGGCGCCCCATGCTGGTCGCGGGTTAAAATAGAAGCCAGATCAAAACGGAATCCGTCTACCCGGTATTCCGTCACCCAATAGCGCAGACAGTCAATGATAAACCGCCGCGTCACCGGATGGTTGCAGTTTAGTACATTTCCACAGCCGCTGAAATTATAGTAATAGCCGTCTGGTGTCAAAATATAGTAAAGATTATTGTCGATTCCCTTAAAGGAAAAACATGGACCGTTTTCGTTTCCTTCCGCCGTATGGTTAAACACGACGTCTAAGATGACCTCAATTCCGTTTTCCTTTAATTCATAGATCAAATCCTTAAATTCTTCTCCTTCATGGTTATGCTCTTCTTCATGCGCATAACTTGTATTCGGCGCAAAAAAGCAAACCGTATTATATCCCCAAAAATTATAGAGCTGTTCCCCGTCTACCAGACGGGCATTTTCCATCTCATCGAACTCAAATACCGGCATCAGCTCCACTGCATTGACGCCCAAATCCTTTAAATATGGTATTTTCTGACGTAAGCCCTCAAAAGTCCCCTTCGCCGTCACCCCTGATGATTCATGCTTGGTAAAGCCTCTAACGTGCATTTCATAGATTACTAAATCTTCCAACGGATATTCTAGCTGCATCGTCTTTCCCCAGTTGAAGTTATTTTCCACAACCCTGGCATGATACACAAAATCCTCTCCGTCCTTCGGACGTTCTCCCCACTTTCTCTGCCCGGTTACGGCTCTGGCATAGGGATCTAGTAAAACATGTTTTTTGTCAAACAGCAATCCCTTTTGCCTGTCATAAGGCCCATCTAACTCAAACGCGTATTCAAACTCGTCGATTTTTAATCCGAATACCAACATCGAATACGTATTTCCGATGTGATAGGCTTCTGGAAACTTCAGCCTGGCATATGGTTCCTTTTCCTGCGGGTAAAACAACAGAAGCGTACAGCTTGTAGCGCCTTGAGAATGGATCGTAAAGCTTACTCCCTTTGCGGCTACTGCGGCACCGTCTCTGTTATAAAACCCAGGACGAACCGGAAAACCATCTATGACGTCGAGCGGGTGCAGTTCTTCCCCCCGCTGCTGCCCATGCCGTATCCGCTTTTGTTCCTGGCTGTGCCTTGTCTGTTCCATCTCTTCCCTCCATTCCTATGTGCTTTCCGACAGTTTTTCTCTTCTTTCTTTTTTTGCAACACTTCCTGTCGTGCAACCTCTAGTATACTATTTTTTTGGATAAGTTACAACTATTTTCTGAAACCAAAAAAAGTTTTATGTAAAAAGCCGGTTTCCACAGAATTTTATTTTCTTTATCCCGTATTTATGCTATACTGTCTGTACAGAAAGGAGCTTTTATTTATGATAGTATCATGCAGTCATATCCATAAATCCTTTGTTACCGGCGCGGTATTAAGCGATGTCAGCTTCCATATCAACGAACGGGAAAAGGCTGCTATCGTCGGTATAAACGGCGCCGGAAAATCCACGCTGTTAAAAATCATCACCGGCGAACTGCCTGCCGACTCCGGTGAAGTGACCTTTTCCAAAGGAACTACCGTCGGCTACCTGGCGCAGCACCAGGAGCTGGCTACCGAACGTACTATCTATGAAGTAATGCTAGAGATCAAAAAAGAAGTTCTTGCGTTAGATAAACGGATGCGGGAACTAGAGGCAGAGATGAAGCACAGCGAAGGAGCCGCGTTAGAACGTCTCCTAGCGGACTATTCCCGCTGCAGTCATGAATTTGAACAGCAAAACGGCTATGCCTACAAGAGTGAAATTACCGGGGTTTTAAAAGGGCTTGGCTTTGAAGAAGAGGAGTTTCAAAAACCGGTCAGCCAGCTTTCCGGCGGTCAGAAAACCCGTGTTTACTTAGGACGTCTCCTGCTTTCTACCCCCGACATCCTTTTTTTGGACGAGCCGACTAACCATCTGGATATGAATTCCATCGCCTGGTTGGAAACCTTTTTGCTCAACTATAAAGGAACGGTAGTGATCGTAGCACACGACCGGTATTTTTTAGATAAAATCGTCTCCAAGGTCATTGAAATCGAGCAGACCAGAGCGGAAACCTACGAAGGCAATTATACCCAATATGCGGCTAAAAAGGCTGCCAAGCGGGAGATTGCCCTCCGGCACTACCTCAACCAGCAGCAGGAAATCAAGCACCAGGAGGAAGTGATTGCAAAGCTCCGTTCCTTCAACCGGGAAAAGTCGATCAAGCGGGCAGAAAGCCGCGAAAAAATGCTGGCTAAAATCGAACGCTTAGAAAAGCCTGTCCTTTCCGAAGCGCAGATGCACTTTGTGTTAGAACCGCAGCACATCAGCGGTCAGGATGTTCTTGCCGTATCCGGTCTTGCCAAGTCCTTTGGCTCCCACTCGCTCTTTTCCGATCTGCAATTCGAGATCAAACGAGGCGAACGGGTAGCGTTAATCGGCAACAACGGCACCGGCAAGACCACGATTTTAAAGCTGTTAAACCAGGAACTGGCACCAGACGCCGGGGAACTGCGGCTCGGCGCGCATGTGACAATCGGCTACTACGATCAGGAGCATCAGGTTTTACATCCGGAGAAAACGCTTTTTGAAGAACTTCAGGACGCTTATCCTACCCTGGACAACACACGAATCCGCAATATTTTAGCTGCTTTTTTATTTACCAACGACGATGTATACAAGCAGATCAAATCGTTAAGCGGCGGAGAACGCGGTCGTGTCTCTCTGGCAAAGCTGATGCTTTCCGAAGCCAATTTCCTTATCCTTGACGAGCCGACCAACCACTTAGACATTACTTCACGGGAAATTTTAGAGGACGCTCTAAACCGCTATACCGGAACGGTCCTTTATGTCTCTCACGACCGTTATTTTATCAATCGTACCGCTACAAGGATTTTAGATTTGACACAGGGGCAGCTCTTAAACTACATCGGGAACTACGACTACTACCTGGAAAAACGAGATACCCTAGAGACGGCACTCGGGCTTGCTGCTCCCACCGTCCCTTCTTCCTCAGGGCAAGATATTCCTTCTAGCGGAGCTGGAAAGCTGGGTTGGCAGCAGCAAAAGGAAGAACAGGCAAGAATCCGTAAGCTGCAAAACGAATTAAAACAAGTAGAAGAAGAAATCACGGCTTTGGAAGTCAGAAATGAAGAAATCAACCAGCTTTTGACCCAGGAAGACATTTATACTGACGTCGCCCGACTGATGGAACTTAACCAGGAAAAAAAGGAGCTGGACGAACGGCTGGAACAGCTCATGGAGCGATGGGAGGAGTTATCGGAATGATTTATCTTGCTATTGCCTTGTATGCGGAAGCCAAGCCGTTTATCCAGACGCTTGGCTTAAAAAGCCAGGAAACGCACTGTCGTTTTCCGCTTTTTACTTCCGATACACACCGCCTTATCCTGACCGGAAGCGGGCCTCTTTTGGCAGCGATTGCCGATACTTGGCTGCTCTCCCACTTTCAGAAAACGACGCTTACGCCGGATGCCAGCCAAGCAGAGGATTGTTTTGCTCAAATCGGCTGCGCCGCTTATTTGCCCAAAGACAAATGGACTGCCGTGTCACAAGGGAATTTGTACCTTTGCCATAAGCTCACCGATGCCCAAACCGGACACAGCGCCTATCCGGATATGCTTTACCGCTCTGACTTTGCACAAGCCAGCCTGATCACCTATCCTGTCATACAAACGCAGGCTGCCGCTACACAGACCGTAGACTTCACTGCTTCTGCTTTGACGCTTACGGATATGGAAGGCTATGCAGGCTATCAGGCAGCTTCGGTTTTCCTTCCGCCTCATCGGATTTTTACCTGGAAAGTTCTCTCTGACTACGGTGATACCAAAAACCTTGTCTCACAGGATATTTCCGGGCTTTTTACGCCCCATACGGAAAACATTCTTTCCTGGCTGGACTGGGTTTGCACTCCGTCTGCCGCAGGCTCGGCTCCTCTCTCCTTTGAGGCGATAAAAGAAGCATATCCGATCTGTTGGAAGATAGCAGATATTTTTGGCTATTCAAGTACCCAGCGCCAACAACTTCGCCAGCTCCTGCATTACGCCTTCCTGACAGGGGACTCCGAAACCGATTTGCTTGCTGGTCTTTCCGACACGATCCATCTCCACCCGCAAAAGCCGCCTGTATTCTCGTTTCATCCGGCGCAACGAAAAAAAGAAGGGAAGCGAATTCTATATGAATTGGAACAACGACTATTATCATAAGCCCTTTTCTCATCTTTATATAGAAGAAACTGCCTGGGATTTTCCGATTACCAGACAACTTCTCGCCCGCTTTCCTGCCTCTGCCGTTATTCCGATTCGCCACTATCGGGATGTTTTTTCTTCCCACCGACAGGTATTTTCCTGCCAAAAGCAGTCTCCAAAGCTTATTTTAGCCGTCAAGGAGGAGGAAACGTTGATATACCCCGGAGCGCCGGTCTGCCAAAGCTTTGGAAATCAAAACTTTTTTTATACTTCCAGTATTATGAACTGCCTCTATGATTGTGAATACTGCTATCTGCAAGGCATGTACCCCTCTGCCAATCTGGTCGTATTCGTCAATTTAGACGCTATCTTTCAGCAGGTAGAATCGTTGTTACAAAAAAGCCCGATCTACTTATGTATTTCTTATGATACAGATTTATTGGCATTAGAGGGCTTGTTTGGCTATGTGAAACGATGGATTGACTTTGCCAGACAGCACCCTGATCTGACGATAGAATGTCGTACCAAAAGTGCCTATGTACCAATCCTGCCGGATCCTTCTCTTTCCAAACGGTTTATTTTTGCCTGGACGCTTTCTCCGTCTGCTCTTATCCAGACTTACGAGCATCGAACCCCTTCGCTTGCCGCCAGACTAAACGCAATCTGTAACGCTTTAGAAGCAGGCAATCGAATACGCCTTTGCTTTGATCCGATGCTGCGAGTAGCAAACTGGCAAGAGCAATACCAGGCTTTGGTGGATACGGTTTTTACCACTCTTACATCCAGAGTACCGGATTGCCTTACAAACGGTCAGGTAGCCGACGTCAGTTTGGGGACTTTTCGTATTTCCAAGGAATATATCACACAGATACGTCGAAACCGCCCTCGTTCGCCGCTGGTATGGTATCCGTTTCAAACCCAGACGGGAGTATGCTCGTATGGATCTGCGGCTGACAGAGAAATGATGGAATGGATGAAGCAAGCGCTTACTGCCTGGCTCCCGGAGGAACGTATCTTTTTATGGAAAGAAGACGAACCTACAGCCCATTAAAAAGGAGAGTTTTATGGAACGTTATGCCTTGATTACCGGAACTTCTTCCGGCATTGGACAAGCATTAGGACACCTGCTTTTGCGTGGTATCTCTACCTTTTCCACAGATCAGAAGGATTGCTGGCAGGTCTATGGGCTATGCCGCCATCCGGAACGCTTTTGGGAGAATCTTTCTCTCGACTTACCTGCGCCGCCGATCTCCGAACCCGAGTATCGCTCCCGTTATCATCCGATAGTCTGCGATCTGACAGATCGAAGGCAGGTTGTCGATGCTATTCGGAATCTGCGCCGGGAATGTACGTTGGATCTTCTGGTCAACAATGCCGGAATCGGATATTTTGGTCCGCATGAAGAACTATCTGTGGAAAAGCTCCATCAGATGATTGCCGTCAACATTGAGGCTCCTTTGCTTCTTACTCAGCTTTTGCTACGGGATTTAAAGAAAAGCCAAGGCGCGATTTTCAATCTTTCTTCCGTCACTGCACAAAAAACCGACAATACGCATGGCTGCGCTTATGGCGCCACCAAAGCGGCGCTTTCCAGTTTTTCTTCCAGCCTCTTTGAAGAAGTGCGCAAATACGGGGTTCGTGTTCTCACGCTCCAGCCGGATATGACTGAAAGCGGCTTTTATACAGAAGCCAATTTTGAACCGGAACGAACGCCGGATACGTGCCTGGGCGCTGTCGAAGTCGCTAAATTGGCTGTTTGGATGCTGTCTATGCGAACGGGAAGCCTGGTGACGAGTTTGACCGTCCGCCCGCAAAAGCATCGTATCAAACGTAAAAGCCACAACTTATCAGAAGGGAGTGTTTCTTTATGAAAATTTATGATATCAGCCATGATTTGTTTTCTGCCACTGTGTTTCCAG
>CAJUFW010000014.1:0-704 GCA_910585655.1 uncultured Lachnospiraceae bacterium | reverse complement strand
ACACGACGCTCTTCCGATCTACTGTGTTTCCAGGTGATCCAAAGCCTTCCTATCACCCTGTCCGTTCCATTGCAAACGGCGATCCCTGCAATCTATCCCTGCTTGAGCTTGGCAGTCACAATGGCTCCCATATGGATGCGCCACGGCACTTCTACGCAGACGGCAGAACCATTGATCAAGTGGATTTATACAAATGCGTAGGGCTTTGTACCTTAATCGAACATACCGGAGTACTGGGGCGGCTGGAAATCGAGGCATTGACCGCGTTTAGTATGAAGCGGCTTCTCATCAAGGGAGATATTACGATTACCGTCGAAGCAGCCGAAGCGCTTGTAGAATATGACTTTGAATTTCTCGGTGTAGAAGGATTGACCGTAGGCGCCGAAGATACTTCCAAAGCGGTTCACAGAACGTTGCTCCAGCCGGAAGCCGAACTGGTCATCGCCGAAAACCTGAATCTGTCCGAGGTTCCGGTAGGCGAATATTTTCTGGTATGCGTTCCGCTAAAGCTAGGCGGTCTGGACGGTTCCCCTTGCCGGGCAATTCTGATTCAGGAAGAATAAAGTCATACACAAAAGAAAGCACCGCCCCTTGTAAGGTTGGTGCTTTCTTCTAATCTGCTGATGTGTTGATCTGTTACTGAAGAAGTGCCAGAACACCCTGTGTCTGCTGATTTGCCTGAGCCAGCATAGACTGCGCTGCCT
>CAJUFW010000013.1:21346-33859 GCA_910585655.1 uncultured Lachnospiraceae bacterium | reverse complement strand
CGCGAGAATTCCACTTTGTGGAATTTTTTTCATCTAAAATAGTTGCAGTGAAAAGCAAAAAGGAAAGAAAAAATCTTTACATATGGAATATTTTGGTATATACTGTATTTAAAAGCATGTTCTTTATTTCTATGTTGATAAATCTATCCTTACTATTCTGGTATAACTCTAGTACAATTCGTACCGATTTTCTATAAACAGGAAAAATAGGAAAAACAAACGATAAGAAAAGGAGTCAGAAAGTGAAACGTTAGGGGGGATGTAGTTACAGAAAAAATGTTGAATTTATCAAAAAATTTTATTATAATAAAGGAAAGGTAGAAAATACTATACCATGGAAAAAAGGATAACTACATCTTGGAAGAGATTAGGGATTACAAATGATTTCCTGTTTGGGAAAGTTATGCAAAATCCCGTATTGTGTAAGAAGCTTCTCCAACGGATTTTTCCAGATTTGAACATAGACTATGTTGAATATCCAGAGCTACAAAAGGAGATAAAACTGGATAAAGATGCAAAAAGTATCCGGTTGGATGTTTATGTAAAAGATGGCAACGGAACCGTTTTTGCGATTGAAATGCAAATGATAGATACCAAAGAGCTTCCAAAAAGGACGAGGTATTATCAAGGGATGATGGATCTTCAGTTGCTGGAAAAAGGAGATACTTATCGAAAGCTGCCGCAGACATATATTATTTTTATTTGTCCGTTTGACCTATTTGGAAAAGGCAGACACTTGTATACGTTTGAAAACTTTTGTAAGGAAGAAAAAGGGCTTGCCCTTTTGGATGGAACGGTAAAGATTTTCCTAAATGCGGATAGCAGTAGGAGAGATACAAATAAAGAACTACGAGCGTTTCTTGATTATGTAGCAGGAAAACCTTCGGAAGATTCTTTTGTAAAGGAACTGGAAGCCGCGTTACAGGAGGCAAAGAAAAACAGAGAGTGGAGGCATGAGTATATGACATTGGAAATGCGGGATAGAGAGAATCTGGAAATTGGAAGAGAAGAAGGCAGGAGAGAAGGCGCTATTTTAGAACGGATATTGGTATATAAAGAAACCGGATTGTCGGATGAGATCATTATGAGGAAGCTAAAGGAACGATTTCATTTGTCCAAAAAAGAAGCCAGGCGATACATTCAGGAAAGTGTCCAGTATGAAATATGATAGATGGATGGGCTTTCTTTTTATAATGTGATAAGGACGCGGCGATTATTTAGTATCGGTGTCGTATGGCGTTGTATTTAATTTTTTATAATAAAAAGTAAAAAACAAGAAAAAATCTCTTTACAAATGGAATATTTTAGTATATACTGTAATTGTCTGAGAGTTCTTTATTTCTTATTTAGATTTATCTGTATTATAACACTGGTACAGTTCGTACTGATTTTCTACAAACGGGAAGGATAGGAGGAACGGGCTACGCGAAGTATTGATATGTATGGGGATGCCGGGTATCTTTATGTGATGCTCTGCGCCGGATATCTGTCTGCACAGGGCAGAAAAGTTCTGGTCGTAGACCGCAGTGAGGAAAGGAGTATCCATTCGAGGCTTCCTTTGCCGAAGGAATCCATCGACTGCCTGTATTACCAGGGAGTAGACTATTTGATTACGATGACACAGGCGTTACTGCCTTATGATATTTGTCTGTGTTATTGGGGAGAAACAGAACGGCGTTTGGAAAGAAGAAATGTTTTAGGAGGTGTTGTATTTGTAGACTATACACGTCCTCGGCTGGAATGGGGAGTGGAGATGGCACAAAAGCAGGATTCCTTGCTGGTAGCGGTCGGAGTGCCGGAGTATGGAAGTATAAAAAAGGTGTTGCGTCAAAAGCAGATCAGTTTACCAAAAGGACAGCTTATAGAAGTTCCCTGGAGGGTTCGGGATGCCAAGGCATTGTTGGCGTTAGAACATGGCAGGGGGATATCGTTTCGGAAGCTTTCAAAGGATCTGAAACAACTGCTGCGGTATCTGGCTGAAAAAAGTGACAGGGAGGTTGAAGCTCATGATTGCAGCCTTCTGGAGTAACGTAGGGGGATCGGTCGGGGTGACGACGAACCTGGCTTGTTTGGGCAGCTATTATGCGGCACGGTTTGGACGGAAGGTAATAGCGTTTGAAAACCATATGCCAAAACATGTCGGGTTAGAACAGGCTTTGATTTCAAAAAGAGAGCCGCGGCTGATGGTAAGAGAGGAACCATTTTACTATGATTACCGGGGAATGGAGCAGCTTTTAAAGATTTTGAGGGCGGGCTACGAGCCGGAATCGATCGATCAGATTTCGATTTCTTTATTAAACGATTGTCTAAGATATCTGCCTCTTTCTGAGCAAATGTGTTCTTCCGTATATGAATACGAATTGAATATTGTGATTGAACGGCTGCTACAAGAGCTGAATCGGAGAAATGATCTGGTGCTGGTAGATACGCAGGCGGCGGAAAATCTGACGACCAAGGTGATTTTGGAGCTGGCGGATTTGGTTGTAGTAAATCTTCTTCAAGAGGGGGAACAGATAGAGGATTTTTGGAAACATTATGCCGGATTAGAGAAAAAAGCGGTCTTTTTGCTGGGGCGTTATCAGGAGGATCATGTCTACAACCGGACGAATGTTGCCAGGATGTATAAAATTGCAAAAGAACGAGTTTGGGTTATGCCGGAATATCCGTTGTTGTCTTTTTTGTACGAGCAGGGAAAGATTCCGGATTTTATTGGGAAAAATATATGGACGTCAGCCGGGGAGAAAAACTATGGATTGATTAGAGAACTGCGTTACGCAGCAGAGACACTCCGCGCCTGGGAAAAGGAGGGGAAACTTGCATGAAAGTAAAAATACGAAGAGGAAGGCTGCGGAGCGAGGAATCAGCCAAAGAGAAAGAGAGGGCCGAACGCTTGGAACAGACCGGAACCGATTTGGCTGTGCCACCCGTTCGGATGGGGCTGGAAGAATTATATAGCAGCATCCGCCAGGATTTTGGAGAAATGCTGCGGTTAAACATTTATCTGGGAGAGGATATCAGCCAGATACGCCAGAGAGAACGGCTGCGGAGAGAGCTGCGAAAATGCGGAACCGGAGACTGGCAGGCAAAGGCATATGTAATCGGGCATATCAAGGAGCTTTTGCTTCGGAAATACCATATGACAGAGGAATGGATAGAACAGTTGTATCCTTTGGATAACGGAAGAAATTGTTTTGCGGCGATGCTGTTTCGCTGTCGGAAAAAATATGGAGAAAAAGCGTTAGAAGAACTTTTTCCTTTGCTTGGATTAGTGGATCGGGAACGGATTGACGAGACACAGATTCTATCGGTTTACCGTTATGGCTGGAGAAGGATACAAGGCAGTGAGCTAGGATTTCCGGAACGTTTGGAATTACTGGCACAGCGGATTTATGAGGATTATAAGGGAAATAGTGTGGCAGATGAATTGATGGAATTGGAGTTAGATGGGATTTCCGGCGGTGTCTCCGGCGGAACGCCGTGTGTATGGATGATGTTTCAGGGGAGAACCATACAACTGGCTTTTTTACCCTTTCCACAGGAAAAGGAACTGGAACGGGTTTGTCGGAATATCTGCCGGAGCAACCATATGGGGCAGTTAAGCGAGAGGAAGGGGTATTTGGTGACAGAGCTGCCGGACGGTTCTAGGGTATCGGTAGCGCGTCCACCGTTTTGTGAGGGCTGGGTATTTTTTATCCGGAAATTCCGCTATGACAGACTGCGGAAGCTGGAGGAGTTGATTACAGGCGCCGGAAGTGAACAGGTGATCCGTTTGTTGCGCTGGCTGGTACGGGGGGAGCGTATCCTGGCGATTACCGGAGAGCAGGGAGCCGGAAAAACAACACTGTTGGCAGCTTTGGTCGGAGAGATACCAGAACGCTATAATCTGCGGGTACAGGAATTGGCATTTGAGCTGCAGCTACGAAAACGGTATCCGGGACGGAATGTCGTCAGTTTCCGGGAAACCGGAGAAATAGACGGGCAGGAGGGCTTGGATTTTGCTAAAAAAACGGACGGATCGGTGACGATTTTAGGAGAGGTAGCCTGCGCGGACGTGGTGCGGTATCTGGTGCAGCTTTCCCAGAATGCCTCAGCTTTTACGATGTTTACGCATCATGCCGGGACAACGGAGCATTTGATTTATTATTTAAGAAATGCGCTGCTGCAGGAAGGGGGCTTTCGGAATGAAGAGATTGCTTTGGAACAGGCGGCTTCGGCGGTACAATATGATGTTCATTTGGCAGTTGGACAGGGAGGGGAACGCTATCTGGAACGGGTAACGGAGATTATGCAGGAGAAGGGAGGTTTTACATGCCGGGAATTGGTAAAAAGGACAAGGACAGGCTATCAGATGACAGAAGAACTATCCATAGAGAGAAAAAAACACATCCGGGAGCGGCTGACATTAGAAGAACAGCTTTTGTTCGATTCCGATATGGAGAACTGGCGAAACAAGTCAGAGCCAGAGTGCTGCATCTTGTCTTCTGGCTGGCAGACCGCATGCCTTGGTTAAAGGGCTATATCAGAAGAAAGGAACGGGAAGTAGAAGCCTTTTTACCTATGGATGCCTATGGGTTGGAGCAATACACCGCAGGAGAATGTGTGCGGAATCTGGGAGCGCTGGTTTTGGTTCTACTGCTGGCAAGACTTCTTTCGGGCAAACTTCCCGTCTTAGAAGGTGGAAATTCCTGGCAGCATTATGTATATTTGCTGGCATGTTTGCCTGCCGCGGTAGCGGCAGCCGGCAATCGCTTTGACAACTGGAAACTGCGTCAGGAACGAAGGCTTTTGCTGCAGCTATCCGATTATCTGGATGATATGCGGCATGCCTATTATCGAAGCCAGGATGTGGAGGAAGCGATTTATGAAGCCTGGGCGTTGGCAGGGGAGGAATGGAAGCTGCATTTGGCGGTGATGGAGGAAGCTTTTTTTGAAGAAGGATTGCCAGAGGCATATCAGAAAAATCGACCAAACAGCTTTTTTATCACTTTTCTGGCAGTTTGTCAATGTGCGATTCGCTACGGAGATCGGGACGGAGAGGATGCTTCTTCCTTTTTGGATAACTTGGAAGAACTGCAGCGAAGCATACAGATGGAGCTATTAAAGCTGGAACAGGAAAGAGAAGCTTTTTTGTTTATTTTTCCTGGAATGGTGGTTTCGCTGCTGTGCCTGCCGTTAATCGAACGCTGGAGTGTAGCGCAGATACCGGAACTGGCAGGATTTTACCGAAGTAGCGCCGGCAGTTTGGTACGGATCGCAATCTGCCTGGTTTTTTTACTCTCCTGGCGGGTATTTCGTTATATGAAGGCTGGAAGATGGGAGGAGGAAATAAGAATCGTAGAGGAAGCGCCGGAGGGAGAGACTTTAACGGAGCAATATATGGTCAGAGAGCAGGCTAAGCGTATCCTATCGCTCAAATGGCTCTGGACAAAGCTTCCGTTACTTTGGAACAAATGGGAAGGACGGTTTGGGACATGGACGGGGATGGTGTATCAGGAGCTTAAACCGGAAGGACGCCTGGAAACTTTTTATCAGAAACGGGTTTTTCTGATGCTGGCGACGGCTTTAGCCGGAGGGCTTTGGTGTGGTTTTTATCAGGCTGGTATCGGGTATATACTGCTATGGTTATTGGCAGCGGTGGCAGCAGCTTTTTTCCCTTATGTGGATTTGATTTTAGCAGGGGATTTTAACCTTAATGCCAGGGAAGAGGAGGTCAGCCAGTTTCGTTCTGTACTGTATCTGCTTTCTAGTGTCCCGCAGATGACAGTGGATGTGATCCTGGAGTGGTTAGAACAGTTTGGTTACTATTACCGGGAGCCGTTGGCGCTTTGTCTGGATCATTATGGGCATTCAGAGGAGGCGTTGTCGGTGGAAAGCTTAGGCAAGGATCAGACCGGATTTTTTCGTATTCTGGAGGATGTGGCAGCAGCGGATCGGGTAGGTGTCCGGGAAGCGTTTCGGGATATTGTTACAAAACGGGAATTTTGGCGGGCTCGGAGTAAACAGCAGCAGGAAATAGCCGTGAGGAAAAAGGAGATCTATGCCCAGGTAGTTTTATTTCTGCCGTTTGGAGTGGCGATTGGAGCGTACTTGATTTTGCCGTTTCTCTATGAAGGTATGAGAGATTTGCTTTCCTTTGTAGAAATGGCTCGCTAAGAGACAGCCGTTGCCAAAGGAGCAAGAAAAACAGGAAAAGTAGGATAGAAAAGCCAATATGGCGGAAAGGAAGAAAATATGAGCAATAGTTTAAAGGGACTAATGTTAGCGGCAGGGGTGATCATTACTTGTATGGTGATCAGCATCGGATTTTTTATTGCCAGAGAGGCAAAGGATATCGCTTCTCAAGGTGTAGAGCAGATGGGATTTTATGTGGAGGATATGGCAAACGGAGGCATCGATTTTTACGATGGAATGGTAGTATCGGGCAGTGAAGTAGAACGTACGATGAAGCGTCTTTATACCCGGACAGGGATTTTAGTACGTCAGAAAAACGGAAGCACGGCTTATGTAGACAGTACGGCTTCCGATATCGGGGAACGAATCCGGCTGATGTCTTTAAACCCTCATGGAAGTTTTTTAGGAAGTGTGGAATATGACGAGAAAGGAAAGGTAAAATGTCTGGTATTCAACCAGGAGTAGTCCTGGAACGGTTTTTGGCGATGATAGCGATAACGGCAGCTCTTCTTTTCTTATTTCGACAGGAAGCGTTGTTGGAAAAACAGTATCAGATGACAGCAGAGCAGATTTTGCGCGAACCGCTGCTGACAGGAGAGAGGGAGGAGGGCTATGCAGGTTTTTAATAAGCTGGCAGGGATATTGCTTGCCTTGACGTTGTTGTTTCTTTGTCCGGTTTATTTGATGACACAACGGCAGGAAGCAGTGATGCAACTGGCAGTTTTAGAGGTGATGACTACCTATACAGAGCAGTGGAAGCAGAGCGGCTATGTAACAAAAAACTCCTATGAAGAGGCGGTTAGGAAGCTGGCGGCGCTGGGGAGCTTTGAACTGGAGTTGGATTACCGAAGACGGGTATTAGAGCCGGTTTGGAAGGATGGTGAAATCGAACAGGTAGCGACGGTATATCTGGCAGTGCCATGGGAAGAGCTAAAGGAAACGCTATATGGCGCGGCGGGTGGCGTCCGGATGTATCAGGAGGATCGGCTGACACTTCAGGTAAAGGAAGCAGGAAACTCACCTGGCAGTCGTCTAAGGGGTCTCTTGTTTGGCAGCAGAGCTTCCCATGTGATACGATATGGAGGAGTGGTAACAGGTGAAATGGATGAATGGAGCGCTGTTTTGTGGGACTTTAGCTTTGCTTTTCTTTCTGGTATCAGGAATTCGCTACAAGAGCCTGGAGGAGCAGTACTTAGATCGTATCTGGCTGGATGAGGAGCTAAGCGTGGCGGCAAGGGATGCGGTTCGAGACTGTTTAAGCTGCCTGGAACCGGATACCAGCCTATACCCGGAGCCGGTCTGGGAGAGATTTTTACTTGCATACCAGGCATTTGGCGGAAGGGAAGAAGGTGGTGTTCTGGCAGAATTTCCGGCGGCGGTATTAGCCGTAAGGGAAGGAATGTATCAGTACGACCGAAAACAAGGCTGGAGTCCGCTGCTGCCTTGGGAAACGGATCGGATACGCCAAATAACGATATGGCTGTGTGCCTGTATGGATGCGGATCGTCGTTCCCTGTCAAAGGGGATTCCATATGAAATTCGCCTGCCTTATACCGATCAGGAGGAATGGGCGAGAGCGCCGGGAGAAAACTGTCTGATCGTATTGTACGAGGGAGAGGGAAGAGAAGCGGCTGACAACAGTTACTATCGTCTGGCGATCGGCGGTGCGCAGTACCGCAAACGAACTTTATGGTATGTGCAGCGTGGAAACGATAGTTGGAGCTGGTATCATCGGGAAGGGTGTTTGCGCCTGCTTCCAGGTTTAAAGCAGGAGGTGTATTATACCATAGAGGAGTGTGCCTGGAGGGGTGCGCTCCCCTGTCCTGCATGTGTGAATTAAAAAGGGGTTAGATTGTTACAGATAATCGGCATAGATAGGAGGATGAGATGGAGCATGCTTGTAAGATGCTGTCGTTATCGGCTGGGCTGATTGTTACGTGTATGCTGATTGGATTTGGGCTGCTGGCGTTTCGAGAGACAAGGCAGCTTGGAACAGAGGTACTACAGTCGCTGCAGGAGATGACAGAGGACTATACAGAATATGAGTGGAACCGCTATGAAGATGTTTGTGTATCGGGTGGTGAGGTGGTGAATGTCATTCGGAAATATCAGAAAAAGATTCCTGTTTCCGTGATCCAATATGGAAGAACCTATACGTATGCAGGAGGATTCCGGGTGAATGATAATATACCGACCAACAGTGGATATATCCGGTATGCAGATACTTATCGGGGAAAGGTGATCCGGGATGGGAAAGATAAACTAAGCGGACTTTATTTTTATTTGGAGCCTGCGGCATAAAAAGCGTCAGTGGGGCAGAAGGATGTCTTTGAAGCCATTTATAGAAACAGGTTGAAAAGCAGCAGCAGACGCGTTACAATAAAAAATAGAAATGCAGCAAAAAGGGATGAAAACAGCCAGCCAATAAATAAAAAAGGGAGAAAACAGTATGAAAACAAGCGATTTCTATTATGAACTGCCGCCGGAGCTGATTGCGCAAGATCCGTTAGAGGATCGTTCTGCCTCTAGGCTGATGGTATTAAATAAAGAAACAGGAGAACGTTCGCATCATGTGTTTCGGGAGATTATAGAGTATATACGCCCAGGAGATTGTCTGGTACTTAATAATACCAGAGTAATACCGGCTCGTTTGATAGGCGAGCGGGAAGGAACCGGGGCAAAGATAGAACTGCTTTTATTAAAGCGTTTGGAAGGGGACTGCTGGGAAACACTGGTAAAGCCAGGGAAAAAAGCAAAACCAGGGACGAGGATTTTGTTTGGAAACGGTCTTTTGACTGGTCTGATAGAAGAAGTGGCAGAAGACGGAAATCGTTTGGTACGATTGGAATACGACGGGATTTTTGAGGAGGTTTTAGATCGTCTGGGACAGATGCCGCTGCCTCCGTATATTACGCATGAGTTAAAGGACAAAGAACGGTATCAGACGGTTTATGCGAAATATGAAGGATCGGCAGCGGCACCCACGGCAGGGCTTCATTTTACCAAAGAACTGCTGACGCAGATCGAGGAAAAAGGAGTCCGGATAGCCAGCGTAACGCTGCATGTAGGATTAGGAACCTTTAGACCGGTGAAAGTAGAAGACGTAGCCAATCACCATATGCACGAGGAGTATTATCAGGTGACAGAAGAGGCGGCAGATAAAATCAATCAAACAAAACGCGAGGGCGGGAGGATTATCTGTGTTGGAACAACAAGCTGCCGTACCGTAGAATCGGCTTCGGACGAAGAAGGAATTGTCCGGGCAGGAAGCGGAAATACAGGGATTTTTATCTATCCGGGCTATCGGTTTCGGGTATTGGACGCGTTGATTACTAACTTTCACCTTCCGGAGTCTACTCTGCTGATGTTGGTATCGGCATTGGCAGGAAGGGAGCCTATTTTAAAGGCATATGAGGAAGCAGTAAAGGAACGGTACCGGTTTTTTTCGTTTGGGGATGCTATGTTTATATGTTAGCTTTAGAAAAATTTTAGTTGTAGTGTCCTTGTATCAGTGCTATAATTTTACAAAAGAGGAAATAGGGAGCATAGAGCATGGAACGATTGTTATTTATTTACAATCCGAATGCAGGCAAGGGTCAGGCGAGACGGAACTTGTCTGTTATTTTAGAGGCATTGGGTGAAAAACAATATGAAATGGTAGTTTTCCCGACCAGAGGGCAGGGAGACGCCGCACGGAAAGTATATGAAGAAGCGTCAGACTATAGGCTGTTGGTCTGTTCCGGCGGCGACGGTACGCTAAATGAGGCTGTAGACGGTTTGATGCGGCTGCAGGAAGAAGGGAAGCCGGTTCCGGTGTTAGGCTATATTCCGGCAGGAACGGTCAATGATTTTGCTTCCAGCCTGAAGCTGCCAAAGAACCCGGAAGAAGCAATCAGGGTTATTTTAAACGGAACTCGGTTTGCGCCGGATTTTGGTTCGCTGCACGATGGGAACACGGAAAAATTAGTAGGGCATTTTGCGTATATTGCTGGTTTTGGGGCTTTTACCGAGGTGTCCTATGAAACTCCGCAGAATATTAAAAATGTGTTAGGACGGGCGGCGTATTTTTTAGAAGGAGTAAAACGCCTGGCGGATATTCGTCCTTATCCGGTTCGGGTAAGCTATGAGGAAGAAACAATAGAAGGTGAATTTTTGTATGGAATGGTGACAAACACCAAGTCGGTAGGCGGGTTTAAGGGACTAACAGGACCGGAGGTTTGCCTGGATGACGGAAAATTTGACGTAATTTTAATCCGCCATCCAAACAATGCGATAGAACTGCAAAATATTATCAATTCTTTGTTGACAAGGGAGTTAAAACATCCTTCTAACATTTTTTACTTTCATACAGATCGGGTGGTGTTTGAGAGTAAGGAGAGTATTCCTTGGGTTTTGGACGGAGAAGCAGGAGGAATTCATCATAAAGTGACGATATACAATCACCAAAAGGCGCTGCAGATTATGGTGCCGGGGGAAGAAGAGGAATAAACTCAAAATAGAAAAAGAAAAACAACAGATATCACAAGAGGGAGGAACCGGCTTTGGAGAAAACGGAGTATCCGATAGCAGAAATCGAAATTTTGCCGGAGAAGGTTATCTGCCCGGAATGCGGCGGTTTAACGACGGAAGGGCTGGTATTTTGTGAGAAATGCGGCGGGGAATTAGAGCCGATGGAGCCGGAGGAATACGAGAGGCTTCGGGAAGAATACAGAAAGCTTTCCGCAAAGTAAAGAGAGGGGCAAAAGGAATTGCTATGGGTAAACGATTAGGAATTATCGGTGGTTTGGGGCCTTTGGCTACCGCCTATTATTATGAACTGATTACCAAAATGACGCAGGTAAGCAGAGACCAGGATCACATTGAAATTTTGATTCACAGTGTTCCGCAAATACCGGATCGAACAGGATTTATCGTGGGAGAAAGCAAGGAAAATCCCTTACCTTTGTTGCTTGAAACAGGACGTGGCTTGGTTAGCCAGGGAGCAGAGTGTATTGCGATTCCGTGTATTACGGCGCATTATTTTCATCAGGAATTGGTAGAAGAGATTTCGGTGCCGATTATTCATTTGGTGGAAGAAACAGCAGAATATATCCGCTGCCATGGAAAAAAAAGAGTAGGGATTTTGGCGACGGATGGGACAGTGAAAAGCGGTTTGTTTCAGCAGGCTTTTAAGCACCGTGGGATGGAGGCTCTTGTTCCAAACACCTCTTACCAAAAAGATGTGATGCACTTGATTTATAAAAACATCAAAGTAGGTCTGCCTCCGGAGATGGAGCGATTTTTTAGAGCTGCCAGGCATTTGGAAGCGCAGGGTGCGGAAGTGATTGTATTAGGCTGTACGGAATTATCCTTAATCAAACGGGATCAGACGATTGGCGCAGGTTTTTTAGATGCGTTGGACGTGTTGGCAAAACGAGCCGTAGAGCAGTGCGAGGGAGAAGTAAAAGAAGAATACCAGGAACTGATTACATCCTAGTCAGTTCCTGGTTTTTTCTGTGCCGAAAAATAAAACTAAAAAAATCAGGCAGACAAAGAGGCAGCGAACAGCAAGAGAAGGCAGTCCGGCGTCTCCTCCAGGTAAAAAGGAAAGCGGTAGACGACGGGAAATCCAAAGCCCTGCTGCTACGGTTAAGGAAGCAAAAAAGAGGATACCTGCCGGAGCCTGCAAATTTGAGACGGACTTTTGTAACGTATATAGATGCATGAAAGTCAGGCAGAGAGAGCCGGCAAGCATTCCCCATAAATAGCCGCTCATACCAAACTGCGGGACAAGAAAGAGCAGAAACAGGATACGGACTGCACTGGCAAGAACATTTTGCAGAAAAACCGTAGGCGCCAGATCCAGACCGTTTAAAATGCTACCCAAGGTAGTGTTGAGGTACAAAAACGGACAGAGCCAGGAGAGCGTGCGGATATAGTCTCCCGCTGTAGTACTGTGAAAAAACAGGCGTCCCATATCATAGCCGTAGAGAAGAAAAATACCTGTACAAAGGATACTGATTAGGATGCTGTAGCGGATGCCGGTGCTGACCGTGCGGGTCAGGGTGGCTTGCTGGTTTTTGGCAGAAGCATCTGCGACAGCCGGAAGCAGCATTACCGAAAGGGAATTGGTAATGGTGGAAGGAAATAAAATAAAGGGCATAGCCATTCCGTTGAGTATCCCATACAGGGAAAGCGCATCGACCGGAGAACAGCCGGAAAGCTTTAAAAAGGTTGGCAGCAGGATCGCTTCGGCGCTGTGTAATAAGCTGATAGTAAAGCGGTTTCCGGTAATCGGCAGGGAAATTTTAAACAGTTCCGGATAGATCGCTTTTTGGGCAGGTTGCTTTATGGACGGCTGCT
>CAJUFW010000013.1:0-21336 GCA_910585655.1 uncultured Lachnospiraceae bacterium | reverse complement strand
GGCTGCTGAAAGGACGGAACCTGACGGTACGGGTAGTTTTGATGTTTTTTTTGAAACAGCAAAGACAGGCTGTTAAACAACATAGAAGCAATTTCCCCGGAAAGCAGACCAAAAACTGCCATTTCACAAGTAAACTGCCTTCCGGAAAGCAGTTTAGTAAGAGCGTAGACAACCAGGATTCGTACTACTTGCTCGATAAACTGAGTAGCGGCAGGAACGCCTGCTTGTTTTTGCCCGTAATAAAATCCATTGATACAGGCAGTAACGGCACAGAAGGGAAAGCTAAATGCCAGTACCTGAAGCGATCCGGCGGCGCGTCCTTCCCGCAAAAACTGTTCTGCTATAAAGGGAGCCAGAAGAATTAACAGAACACACAAGACCAAGGCGCTGGTCAAGGCAAGAAAAAGCGTACGAAGTAAAAGCTGGCGGTGTCTTTCCTTGTGATAAGAGGCGACCATTTTAGAAAGAGCCGTCTGGTTTCCTGCGGCAAATAGCGTAAAGCAAAGCCCATAGACCGGAAAGACAAGCTGGTAAATACCAAGAGCTTCCGCGCCGAGAGCATCTGCCAGAAAAATTCGATAAAAAAAGCCAAGGATACGGGTGAGCAGACCGGAAACCGTTAAAATAAGAGTACCACGGATCAGAAGATTTTTTTGTGACATAACAAAGATTCCTTTCCGGCTATACATGGTATAAAATATGTATATGGAAGGCAGGATAAGGATAGACCAGTGATTCTGGAAGAGAGAAAAATCTCTTGACAGAGAAAATGGTTCATGCTATGATAAGCAAGGATGAATTCCTACTATTTTAATAAAGATTATTTTGCTAGGATTTCAGACAGAAGGGAGGCGCTTATGAAGCTGTCAACAAAGGGACGCTATGGCTTGCGGGCAGTGATCGATATTGCCCTCCACGGAACGACAGAAGCAGTCGCGATTAGCGCGATAGCGGAACGTCAGAACATATCCGCTAAATTTTTGGAGCAGTTGATTGCCAAGCTCAAACGGGCAGGGATTGTCACCAGTGTGCGGGGCGCCCAGGGAGGCTATCGTTTGGCAAAGGCGCCGGAGGATATTTCTGTAGGAGAGGTGCTGCGGGCTTTAGAGGGCGATTTGAATCCGGTAGACTGTGCGGAGGTGACAGGTACTCCTGGTACCTGCGATAAAAACGCCTGCGGAGGTCCGGATCAATGTGTCACAAAAATTGTCTGGAAACGTATAAGTGATAGTATCAACGATGCAGTCGATCATCTTATGCTCTCAGAGCTGCTAGAAGACGGCAGGTCGAGTTCAATCAATCATTCATAGATAGAGACCCAGCAAATTGGGATAAGATAGGAGGACTTATGGAGAAAAAAATATATTTGGATCATGCGGCTACGACAGCGGTGAGACCGGAAGTTTTGGAGGCTATGCTGCCTTATTTTACGGAATTGTATGGAAATCCATCTAGTGTATATGAGTTTGCTTCCCAGAATAAGGAAGCCGTCGATATCGCTAGGGAAACCATCGCCCACGCGTTAGGGGCAAAACCAGAGGAGATTTACTTTACTGCCGGAGGCTCAGAGTCGGATAATTGGGCGTTAAAAGCAACGGCAGAGGCGTATCGGGACAAAGGACGGCATATCATTACCTCAAAAATTGAACATCATGCGATTTTGCATACATGTCAATATCTGGAGAAAAATGGTTTTGAGGTGACGTATCTGGATGTAGATGAAAATGGAATCGTCAAACTGTCGGAATTAGAAAAAGCGATTCGACCGGATACCATTTTGATTTCTATTATGTATGCCAACAACGAAATCGGTACGATTGAGCCGATTGCAGAGATTGGGGAGATCGCTCATAAACACGGAATTTTATTCCACACTGATGCGGTACAGGCTTTTGGGCAGGTGCCGATTGACTTAGAAGCAGAACATATTGATATGCTAAGCGCAAGCGGGCATAAGCTGAACGGACCAAAGGGCATCGGCTTCCTTTATATTCGGAAGGGAATTAAAATTCGTTCTTTTATCCATGGAGGCGCCCAGGAGCGCAGCCGCCGCGCCGGAACCGAAAATGTACCGGGCATCGTGGGAATGGGAAAAGCCGTAGAGATAGCCGTAGAAACGATGGAGGAGCGGGCGCAGAAAGAAACCGAACTGCGGAATTATTTAACCGAGCGGATTTTGGCAGAGGTTCCTTTTGTACGCTTAAATGGCGATCGGAAGAAACGCCTTCCAAACAACGTCAATGTCAGCTTCCAGTTTATCGAAGGGGAATCCCTGTTGATTATGCTGGATATGAAAGGAATCTGTGCTTCCAGCGGTTCTGCCTGCACATCCGGATCACTCGATCCGTCTCATGTGCTGTTAGCAATTGGTCTGCCTCATGAAATTGCCCATGGTTCCTTGCGAATGACATTAGGCTATGAAAATACCAAAGAACAGATGGACTATACGATAGAAAGCATTAAAGAGATAGTAGCAAAGCTGCGCTCTATGTCGCCGTTATATGAAGACTATATGCGCAAACAGCCGGACGAGCCAAGTGCATAGAGCAGCATATATCAGGCGGCGCGTTAGAAAGGATTTTGAGGAACTTAAATAAGGAGGAAAAAATTATGTACAGTGAAAAGGTGATGGATCATTTTTCCAATCCCAGAAATGTAGGAGAAATTGAAAATGCCAGCGGTGTAGGAACAGTCGGTAATGCAAAGTGCGGCGATATTATGCGGATTTATTTGGATATTGACGAGGATGGTATTATCAGGGATTGTAAATTTAAGACCTTTGGCTGCGGAGCGGCAGTGGCTACCAGCAGTATGGCTACAGAGCTGGTGATGGGCAAAAGCGTTCAGGAAGCCATGCAGGTAACGAACAAAGCAGTGATGGAAGCCTTAGACGGACTTCCACCGGTGAAAGTTCATTGCTCTTTGCTGGCGGAGGAGGCTATCCATGCAGCTCTCTGGGATTATGCCGAAAAGCATGGAATTCAGATCGAGGGATTGGAAAAGCCAAAAGCTGATATTCACGAAGGTGAGGAACTAGAAGAGGAAGAGTATTAAGCGGCAGGAGTCGTGCAGAAAGGGAAGTTACCATGGCAAAAAGGGTCGTAGTAGGAATGTCCGGCGGAGTAGATTCTTCGGTAGCGGCTTTGCTGCTGTTAGAGCAAGGCTATGAGGTTATCGGAGTGACTATGCAGATTTGGCAGAAGGAGACCGAGGAAGCATTAGAAGAGAACGGAGGATGCTGCGGCCTAAGTGCAGTAGAGGATGCGAGAAGAGTTGCGGCGCAGTTGGGGATTCCCTATTATGTCATGAATTTCCGTAGAGAATTCGAGACGTCTGTTATGGATTATTTTGCCAGGGAGTATTGCCAAGGCAGAACGCCGAATCCCTGCATTGCCTGTAATCGTTATGTAAAATGGGAAGCTTTGCTGCAACGTTCCCTAAAAATCGGGGCAGATTATATTGCAACCGGTCATTATGCGCAAATCAAACAGCTTCCAAACGGACGTTATACGCTGGCTTCTGCCGTAACGGCGGCAAAGGATCAGACGTATGCTCTCTATAGTCTGACGCAGCAGCAGTTAGCTCATACGCTTATGCCCGTAGGACTTTACCACAAAGAAGAGATACGAGATATGGCAGCAAAAAGGGGACTGCGTGTCGCCGGAAAGCCGGACAGCCAGGAAATATGTTTTGTGCCGGATAAAGATTATGTCGGCTTTATCAAGCGGGAATACCATATCAAAGAAGAGCCGGGAAATTTTGTTTCCAGAGACGGTCGTATATTAGGAGAGCATAAAGGGATACTTCATTACACGATTGGTCAGAGAAAAGGGCTTGGAATAGCCTTTGGAAAGCCGATGTTTGTAGCCGAAATCCGTCCGGAAAGCCGGGAGATCGTATTGGCAGAGGATAAGGAACTTTATACGAAAGTGGTATATGCAAACCACCTGAATTTTATGAGTATGGAGCGGATCCAGGGAACGAAAGAGGCGAACGGAAAAATCCGCTACAACCACCAGGGGGCGCCTTGTGTCGTAGAGCAGGTAGAGAAAGATGTGATACGCTGTGAATTTTTAGAGCCGCAGCGTGCCGTAACCCCTGGTCAGGCATTGGTGCTGTATGACGGCGATTATGTATTGGGTGGCGGAACCATTTTTGTATGAGATTATGATAAAAAGCCGGGCAGGTTCCGGCTTAAATAGGAGGAATGAAGGATGTTGGATTTAAAATTTGTCCGGGAGAATCCGGAGCTGGTTAAACAAAATATTCGTAACAAATTTCAGGAGGTGAAGCTTCCGTTGGTAGACGAGGTGATTGCCCTGGATGCCGAAAACCGTGCAGCGCAGCAGGAGGCAGACAGTCTACGAGCCGAACGGAACCGTTTAAGCAAACAAATTGGGGCGCTGATGGCGCAAAAGAAAAAGGAAGAGGCGGAGGAATTAAAGCAAAAGGTAACATCTTTTTCGGATCGGCTGGCGGAATTAGAAGAAAAGGAAGCCGAGCTGGGGGAAAAGGTCAAGAAAATCATGATGACGATTCCAAATATCATCGATCCAAGCGTGCCGATTGGCAGGGATGACAGTGAGAATGTCGAGCTGGAACGGTTTGGCGAACCGTTGGTGCCGGATTTTGAAATCCCTTATCATACAGAGATTATGGAGCGTTTTCACGGCATTGATTTAGATAGTGCCAGAAGAGTGGCAGGCAATGGCTTTTACTATCTGATGGGAGATATTGCCAGGCTCCATTCTGCAGTGATTTCCTATGCCAGAGATTTTATGATTGACCGGGGCTTTACGTATTGCGTGCCGCCGTTTATGATCCGCAGCGATGTAGTGACCGGAGTAATGAGCTTTGCAGAAATGGACGCTATGATGTATAAAATCGAAGGTGAAGATTTGTACTTGATTGGTACGAGCGAACATTCGATGATCGGAAAATTCATCGATCAGATTTTGCCGGAAGAGACGCTGCCGCATACTCTGACCAGCTATTCCCCATGCTTCCGTAAAGAAAAGGGCGCACATGGAATTGAGGAGCGGGGAGTTTATCGTATCCATCAGTTTGAAAAGCAGGAAATGATTGTGGTCTGCAAGCCAGAAGAAAGTATGCAGTGGTATGATAAGCTGTGGCAGAATACCGTAGATTTATTCCGCTCCCTGGATATTCCGGTCAGAACGTTAGAGTGTTGTTCCGGCGATTTAGCGGATTTAAAGGTGAAATCGGTGGACGTAGAGGCATGGTCGCCGCGGCAGCAAAAATATTTTGAGATTGGAAGCTGTTCCAATTTAGGGGATGCCCAAGCCAGACGGCTGCGTATCCGTGTCAATGGAGCAGACGGAAAATATTTTGCCCATACCTTGAACAACACCGTAGTGGCGCCGCCTCGTATGCTGATTGCCTTTTTGGAAAACAACTTACAGGCAGACGGCAGTATTCGGATTCCGGAGGCGTTAAGACCATATATGGGTGGAAAAACCGAAATCCGATAAAGTTTAGGAAAAATATGAAGCGTGTCAGTAGTTTAGCCGATAGGATGGGCGGTATTTGCCCATCCCTTTTATTGTATCAGCAGGAAACTTCTCCGGGCAGGACGCACACTTGTGCGAAGCATAAAAGCCGCTATTGACGTATATAAGAAAATAGTATATTTAAGAGAAATAATACAGCAGAGGATGATTTCACAGAAAAATTGGTGTAGAGAGTATACTATATTTATCAAGGTTTAGATATATTTGAAGAAATTTCATGAAAATTTAATTGATTTTTTTCCCCAGAAAGGATAAGATGTAAGGAAGCGTAACAAAGGGAGATAGAAGTCAGGAAGGGGAATGAGGACGATGGTATTGAATAAGCTAAGACAATGGATGGCAGGTCGCTATGGGATGGATAAGTTAAACCAGGTACTGCTGGCAGGCTATATTCTTCTGGCGGCATTGTCGTTGCCGTTTTATCACAGGTCGGTAATAGGCAGGGTGACGCTGATCGCCGGTTATGTGCTGCTGCTTTTGGTGATCGTTCGGATGATTTCTAAAAATACAACCAAGCGCTATCAGGAAAATCAGAAGTTTCTGGCAGTATGGAATCCTTTTTTGGGAAGATGGCGAATTCGGATAAAGCATATGAAAGAACGAAAGAACTATCATTTTTATAAATGCAGTGCGTGCGGGCAGAGGATCCGGATTCCAAAGGGTAAAGGAAAGATCTGTATTACCTGTCCAAATTGCAAACATGAATTTATCAAGCATTCATAGGAACACGTTATGTTTGGTTATGTAACAATCTATAAGCCAGAACTAAAGATAAAGGAGTTTTACGAGTTTCGAGCCTTTTACTGCGGGCTGTGCCGTCAGCTAAAGCAGGAATACGGCAGGGCAGGGCAAATGACCCTAACATATGATATGACTTTTTTGGTGGTGCTTCTGACCTCGCTTTATGAATGTGAGACGAGGCAGGAGCGGCACCGCTGTCTGGTTCATCCGGGGAAGCCTCGTACGATGCTTTTAAATGAAGTAACAGAGTATGGAGCCTCAATGAACATTGCTCTAACCTGGCATCATTTAAGGGACAATTGGCAGGATGAGCGGAAGCTAACCGGTCTGGCAGGGGCAAAGCTGTTGGAGCGGCGGTATCGGAAGGTAGAACAGGTATATTCGAGGCAATGCCATATAATAGAGGAAAAACTGGCTAAACTGCATCGTTTAGAAAGCAGCCAGCGAATGGAGGAGCCGGATTTGGACGCGGTTTCCGGGTGCTTTGGTGAGCTGATGGCAGAGTTATTTGTACTGAAAAAGGACGAATGGGAAGAAACACTGCGGCAGATAGGATGTTCTCTGGGGAAATTTATTTATTTGCTGGATGCTTATGAGGATTTGGAGGCAGATAAAAAAAGCGGCAGTTTTAATCCGTTAAAGGAGCGGAGCAGCAGACCAGGCTTTGAGGAGGACTGCCGTCAGATGTTATTGCTGCTGATGGCAGAATGTACGGAGAGCTTTGAGCGACTTCCTCTATTAAAGGATGTGGGGATTTTGCGCAATATTTTATATCAAGGTGTTTGGAGCCGCTATCAGAAGCTACAGGAGAAACGAGAACAGAAGCAGGAAAAGTAAAAAGAAGCAGAGCGAAAGGAAGCAGAACCTATGATAAACGATCCATATCAGGTGTTGGGAGTTTCTCCCAATGCCAGCGAGGAAGAAATCAAACGAGCCTACCGGGAGCAGAGTCGGAAATATCATCCGGATTCTTATGCAGATAATCCGTTGGCTGATTTGGCAGAAGAGAAGTTTAAAGAAGTACAGGAAGCTTATGATCAGATCATGAAAAGCCGGAGCGGCACAGGCGGCTATGGGAATTCATATGGATCCTATCAGAATCAGGGATTTGGCAGGCAGGGTGGCGCAGACAGTCCGGAGCTACAGTCTGTTTATAGCTATCTGGCTTCCAGAAATTACCGGGATGCGCTACAGGTATTAAATCGGATTGGAAACCGCAGCGCCAGATGGTACTATTACAGTGCAGTAGCAAACGCCGGTATGGGCAATGGACTGAATGCGTTAGAACATGCCAGACAGGCAGTCAATATGGAGCCTGGAAACCCGGAATACAGGAACTTATTAAACCAATTGGAGGCAAGCGGGAACCGTTACCAGTCCGGTCGTTATGGAGGCGGACCGGTGCAGAATTATGGAGGTCAAAGCTATGGACTGGGTAATTTCTGCTGTGATTTATGGTGCGCGGATACGTTGTGCGAGTGCATGGGAGGGGATTTGTGTTCATGTTTCTGACAGCAAAAAAAGCAGCATTTACAGGGATGACATTGACGGTTTCTTTTCTTTTGCTGCTGCTTGGAAGTATCCTGGAGGTCAGCACGCTTTTTTTCCTGGCAGCGGCTGCTTTTTGTATCGGGATCGTTATACGGGAGCTGGGCTTGCGGATGGGGGCTGCTTTTTTGGCAGCTTCTATTTTGTTGGGTCTGTTAATAGCACCCAATAAGCTCTATGTATGCACTTATGGAATGATAGAAGGGTATTTATTGTTAAGGGAAGCTTGGTGGGTATTTCTGGAAAAAAGACAAAAACCGAGAAAGAGCTATCTGTTAGGAAAAGCGGTAATAGCCCAACTGTTGTTGCTGCCTCTGATTTTTTTTGCCCCTCGCTTTTTTTATGCCGGAGAGATGACCTGGCAGCTTCGATGCGGGCTTTTGGCGGCAGGGGAGGTTTTTTGGTTCGTAGTCGATATGGCGTATGATGTGTTCCAGCGTCAAATATGGGGGAAGCTTAGGAGGCATTTGGATTGGATGACGTAGAAGGAAAATGGAGTATCAAGGCAGATACTGTCTGGATAGAAGCAGATTTAGAGGACTATGCGTTGGCAGAACATCGGGAGTTAGTCGAAGCCCGACTATCTAAAGTAGTAGCAAAACTGGGAGGTCATGCTTTTTATAACTGTCGGAATTTAAAACGGCTTTTTCTTTGGGATACCTTACAGGAGATGGGGGACGGGGCGTTTAAAAATTGCGGAAAGCTCTCGGAGCTGGTGATCGTCCAAAGCGGAAAAGGAAGCTGCGCTGCCCTAAAAAGTATTCTTTCCGAACTGTCAGGGGAATTTTTCATTTCCTTTGTAAAAGAAGAACCGGATAAAACGTGGCAGTCCGTGGTGAGAAATCAGATTTATATTCCTTCTTATCTGCATGATTATGAGGAAAATACAGAGGCGCGGATCATCAATCAAGTGACCTATGGGGCAGGAGTACATTACCGGGAATGTATCCGGGAAGCGGGGGTAGATTATGCTGCTTATGATCGGCTGTTTGCCCGCTGTATTCCCTTGGATACAGACGCCGCCTGGAAGGTGGCTTTTTTCCGTTGTGTATATCCATGGGAGCTGCATCGTGAGGCAGAGAAACAATATCGGATCTATTTGCAGGAAAACCGGAACGAGATAGGAAAGAGGCTTTGTAAAGAGTCGATTACCTGGATGCGGCTTTGGCTTAGTTTGCAGCCTTACCAGACAGAGGAGGAATGGAAGGAGGCTATCGACAGTCTGCAGGAAGCCGAACATTGGGCGGCGACAGGTCTTTTGTTAAAGGAACTGCAGACATGGAGAAAAGAGCAGGGAAATGACAGAAAAAGAACAAAGAAATTTGAATTTTAAAGAAAAGACAGAGGAGAAACCAAAGAGCCGCAATGCAAAGGAAGCATGGGAGCGGATAGCTGCGCAGATTTTGACTGCTGCCAGACAGGAGTTGTATTTGTCCATGCGTTATTTCTATCTGGCGTTAGAACAGATGCCGGGCAGAGCGGACAGTCGGATCAACTGGTTTGGAACGGACGGAGCGTTCTTGTATTATCAGCCGATGCGTCTGGCGCAGGCTTATGAGCAGGACGCCATTCTAATAAATCGTGTCTGTCTGCATAGTGTGTTGCATGGGATGTTCGGTCATATGTACCGCAGGCAGGAACGGGAACAGGAACTTTGGGACTTGGCTTGTGATATCGTCGTAGAAGAGCTGATAGACGGGCTTTCTCTCCGTCCTCTGCAAAGGCTGGTGCCACCGGAACGGGAGCGCTGTTATGAATGGCTGGCAGGAGAAACGAAAATAGCTTCGGCGGAACGGGTTTATGAGGCTCTAAAAACGTTAAAGACATTGCCGTCTGCCTGGGAAACGTTATTCCGGATGGACGACCATAGCTTTTGGAAGAGCCAGGAAGAATCGTCTCCATCGGAGCAGGAACAGCAAAAGCGGGAACAGGAACTTTGGCGGGAAACGAGGGAAAAGGTACAGACAGAGCTGGAAACTTATGCCAGAACGGCGGGAATAGAAAAAACCAAGCTCTATCAGGAACTGGCGGCAGTGAATCGTGAAAAGACGGATTACCGGGAGTTTTTGTTAAAGTTTTCCAGACTGCGAGAGACGCCCAGGCTGGATTTGGATTCTTTTGATTATGGCTATTATGAATATGGAAGGAAACTTTATGGCAATATGCCGCTGATAGAGGAATTGGAATACCGGGAGGAAGTACAGCTTCAGGAGCTGGCTGTTGTGATTGATACTTCCGGTTCTTGCTCTAAGGAGCTGGTGTCCCGGTTTTTAGAGGAAACGGTGACGATATTAGAGGAAGCAGGAGGACAAGAAGGCAGAACGCTTTGCTGCCATATTTTACAGTGCGACAATCAGATCCAGGAGGAAAAAACGGTCTATACGTTGCAGGAATTACAGCAATATTTGAAAACTATGCAGATCGTAGGCAGAGGAGGAACCGATTTTCGTCTGCCGTTTTGGTATGCAGAGGAAAAGAAGAAAAACGGGGAATGGAAGGATTTAAGCGGGCTGTTGTATTTTACGGATGGGTATGGCGTCTATCCCAACTATCCGCCTGATTTTGAAACCGTATTTTTGTTTCCGGAAGAAAGCTGGCAGGAAGGAAAGCCTCCCTGGAAAAGCGAAAATTTTCCGGTATGGGCGATGCACTTAGAGCTTTCCTTAGAGGAGCAGACACATTCAAAGGGGGGAGAGAGGAGAAAACGAGATGAATATTAAACGGGCAAAGGAAGAAATCAAGCATACGGTAAGCTTGTATCTGGAAAAGGATGAAGAGGGACGGTATGTAATTCCGACCGTTAGGCAGCGACCGATTTTGCTGATTGGCGCGTCAGGAATCGGGAAAACAGCGATCATGGAACAGATTGCAAAGGAATGTCAGGTAGCGTTGGTAGCCTATACGATGACACACCATACCAGGCAGAGCGCGCTGGGACTGCCGTTTATCAGAGAGCGGGAGTACGGAGGGAAAACGTATTCCATCACGGAATATACAATGAGTGAAATCATTGCCAGTGTTTATGAGCGGATGGAGGAGACCGGTCAGAAAGAAGGAATTTTATTTTTAGATGAAATCAACTGCGTTTCCGAAACGTTGGCTCCGATGATGCTTCAGTTCCTACAGACCAAAACCTTTGGCAATACAAGACTGCCGGAAGGCTGGATTGTGGTGACGGCAGGCAATCCGCCGGAATACAACCGTTCCGTACGGGAATTTGATATAGCTACGTTGGATCGGGTAAAGCATATGCGGGTAGAGGCGGACTATCCGGTATGGAAGGAGTATGCACAGGCAAACCATATCCATGGAAGTATTATAAGCTATCTGGAAAATAAAAAAGAAAATTTCTATCGAATGGAAACAACAGTAGAGGGAAAACGTTTTGTAACAGCCAGAGGCTGGGAAGATTTATCGGTTTTGCTGTATGGCTATGAGCGTGCCGGGCTTTGCGTAGACGGCGAGGTGGTGGAAGCCTATTTACAAGATCGAACGGTAGCAGTGGATTTTGCCAATTATCTGGAGCTGTATCGAAAATACGAAACGGACTATCGAATAGCGGATATTTTGTCCGGCCAGGAAACGAAGGAGCTGAGGGCAAGGCTTACGGCGGCAGCGTTTGACGAGCGGATCAACATTATCGCTTTGCTGCTGTCCGGGCTGCAGGAGGGGTTTTTGAGCTGGCAGGAACGAGAACGGTATAGCGAAGAGCTGTTTGGCTGGTTAAAGGCATACAAAAGAACGTTAGAAGCAGAACAGGCACCACAGGCGATGGAGGACGTAATATCTCAGGCGGAACAGGCGTTGGAGCGAGAGCGTGCCGGAGGTCTATTAAGCCGGGAGGAGGAAAAGAGAAAGGAAGCAGTATCGGCAGTACTTCGGCAGTATTTGTACCGGCTACGGGAGCATATCGGTAAGGAGGATAAAACGGACAGGGATTCCTTTGAGCTGGTACGAGAATGGTTTGAAGAGGAGCTAGCGGTACGGGAAGTGGAATGCGAGAGAGTCGGTCGTCAGTTAGAGCGGGCATTTTCTTTTATGGAACAATGTTTCTGCGCCAACCAGGAAAGCTTAGAAGCCGGACCAGAAATGGTCTATTTTGTGACAGAGCTAGAAAGCAGTCATGCCGCTCTGGAATTTATTCGGGAATATGGCAGCGAGGCGTTCTACCGTTATGTGGGCGTTTTGTTTACCGATCAAAAACGGCATCAGATATTGGCAGAGATAGAGCATAACCGTTAAAAATAGCAGAAGCGGCAGATTCTCCTTGCAAAATAGTTTTGATAACTATATAATGTAGTTACGGGGTGATTGAATATGACAAGTGAGGAAAAGAAAGAGTACCTGGAGAGAATCATCGGCAGGTTAAAATCCATTGATTATATTAAACCATCGGATATTCCGAATATCGATTTGTACATGGACCAGGTGACGACCTTTATGGACGAACATTTAATGTCGTTAAAGCGTCATGAAGAGGATAAGATGCTGACCAAAACGATGATCAACAATTATACCAAAAATAACCTGCTACCATCGCCAAACAAGAAAAAATATTCCAAAGATCATATGCTTTTGCTGATTTTTATTTATTATTTTAAAAATATTTTGTCGATCAGCGATATTCAGGAAATTATTCATCCTTTGGCAGAGCGTTATTATGATGGAAAAGAGGAGCTGTCATTAGAAGATATCTATTTGGAAGTTTTTTCTATGGAAAAAGATCTGATTGCCGCGATGACCAAGGACATCCTAAAAAAATATCAGGTTTCAAAGGGAACGTTCGAGCAGGAAGAAGATCCACAGAAACGAAAGTTTCTGACTGATTTTTCATTTATTTGTACACTTTGCTTTGATGTTTACGTTAAAAAAACGATTATTGAAAACTTGTTGGATGGTCAGTTGTTACGTGGTACAGAAGGGAAGGAAGGGTGAGGGTGAGTTTGGAAGGACAATCTAGCGAAGAGAAAAATCTGCTTTCACTTTCGGAAACTTGTGGGAAATTATCTATCTCCATAGCAACTGGACGAAATTGGATAAAACTAGGAAAGCTGCTTCCTGCTGTGAAACAAAAGCAAACAGTTTTTTTTAGTAAGGATTATGTAGAGGAGCTAAAACAAAACCTTCAAAGTGGAAAAACTTCCGCATTAAAAAGTCGGCGTAACAAAAAATATGTGTCTGGTAATGGGATTTATCAATCTTATATTTCAGAAAGTTCCGTAAACTGGTCAGTAGTACAAGATGTTTTGACTAGCATAAAAGAGCAGACCAAAGGTGAGGAAGGATTGGCTTATGCGATTTTAGCAGAATGTGCGCTTCAATTATTGTGGAATCAATTTACAGGTAAAAAATTTTCTCGATGTTTGCAAAAATTTTTGAAACAAGAAGCGCCAAAACATCCGGCAGCGTTTTTGATAGAAGAGTTGCTTTTTCCATATCCGTTTGTCTCTGAATTTTTAGAATCGTATCCGGAACTTTTTGATTTTTCTTATATTTATGAAGAAGGAGAGGATTTACTGGGGCTTCTTTATCTTTCTTTAAGAAACATAGAAAATCGGAAAGCAACGGGAGCTTATTATACGCCAACTACAGTAGTGAAAAGCTTGTGTTCTCATCTTTTCCTTAAAAATGAGATGATAGATAAGGATATTTTAGATCCTTGTTGTGGAACCGGAAATTTTTTATTGCAACTACCATCTAAGATTAGACCGGAGCATGTATATGGAATAGATATTGACCCCATTAGTATAAAACTTGCAAGAATCAATTATGCTTTAAAATACCAGATATTTGAGAAAGAAGTACTTTATGATCATTTAATGGAAGGTGATTATTTATCTTTTTTTCCAAGAAAAGGCTATGATATGATAATTGGGAATCCTCCTTGGGGATATGCGTTTTCAGAGGAAGAAAAAAAGCAATGGAAGAAAAAATATCAGGCAGCACATGGAACAGGAATAGAATCTTATGATATTTTTGTAGAACAAGCTTTAGCTGATTTAAAGCCAAATGGTGTTTTGGCGTTTGTTTTACCAGAAGCGTTTTTAAATGTAAAAACGCATAAAGTTATTCGGGAATTGTTACTTTGTTGTTGTTCTATTCAATATTTGGAGTTTTTGGGTGACGTATTTGATGGTGTACAATGCCCTTCTATTATTTTACAGGTGATTTTAACAGGAAGTCCTTTTTGCAGTTTGGGAATGACAGTAAAAGAACAAAACCGAGAATATATTATCTGGAAGGAACGAAAAGTCAGCCCGGTGTGTTTAAGCTTTACTACAACAGATGAGGAATATACTATTTTAGAAAAACTGAATCATATTCCGAATAAGGTTACGTTAGCCGGAAACTCAAAATTTGCGCTTGGTATTGTGACCGGGAATAATAAGGTTTATCTTTCCTCTTATAAAACAGCGGAAAATGAGCCGATTTTAAAGGGAGCGGATCTTTATAAGTTTCGCTATCAGGCATCTAAACAATATATTAAATGGAATCCGGATTTATTTCAGCAGGTTGCGCCAGAAGAACTGTATAGAGCGAGCGAAAAGCTTTTGTATCGTTTTATTTGTAATCAGTTGGTTTTTTCTTATGACGATAGTCAGACACTTTCTTTAAATAGTGGTAATATTGTGATTCCGGAGATCAAAGGGTTGTCTATGAAATATATTATGGCTGTGTTTAATGCAAGACCTGCACAATTTTATTTTAAAAAGCAATTTCAGTCTGTCAAGGTTTTGCGTTCTCATATTGAGCAAATACCGATTCCGACAGCCAATGAAAAAGAACAGGAGCATATCCTCACGATAGTGGAAAAAATCCTTACTGCTTCTGATACCAATATGATTCAGAATTGGTATGAAAGGCTTGATAGAATGGTAGCTCAATTATATGGATTAACTATGGAAGAATATAACATAATTAAGGCTTCGACGGAAGGGGAGAATTTGTTTTTATATTCTCCAGAGAAACATTCCTCTTAGACTGGATGACCTGTAAAATTTCTTGTTCCTTTACTAAAAAGGGGGTTAATTCCTCTTCTGTCATAAAAACTTGTCCTTCAAAAACAATGGAATTTTCTACTCCTGTATGTTCTGTTCGGTGCTGGGAACCCATTTTTCCTGTATGTTCTAATTCCGTGCTGGTGAGAACCCAATAAAGCAATTCATCTCGGCATACGCCAATCCAGAGGAATATATCACAGCAGGAAGGCTTTAACTGCTGAAAATGATATTTGAAGCCTGCTTCCAGAGCTTCATGATGTAAATAAGCACGACTTATAAGACTTTGATTATTTTTTGTTGAAGGTCTATTGGCTCGGCAGGCTTTTACTTCAATACGTAAACCATTCCACCAAAGGTCAAATTCACCATCAAAATTAGGATAAAAAGAGGACACATTTTCTTTGGTTGCTTTTTGAACTTGAGGAAACAATGCCAAGACATGTTTTTCGCCCCAGGTTTCTCCAAACGATCTGGGAGACATGTCAAATAGAGGAAGAAATTGGTTTCTTTTTGTATAGTCATAGAAGAGTTGTAGATATTTTTCGTAGGTAATAGCATGGATAGATAAAAGATATGCCATTATTCTACTTTCTCGGCTAAAAGGGAAAATAGAAGGCTCTTCTTCCATTGTTTTAAGGATGTGTTCTTTTCCTTCCAAATGATAGAGAAGGCGTTCTAATTCTTCTTGTAATTTTTTCATTGTATTATCTCCTGTTTATTCCCCTGAATAATTAGATTTTTCTAAATCCTTTTGTTCTTCCGCCTCTTCTATACGAGAGAAAACCATAGAATAACCGTCGTTTCCATAATTTAAAGAGCGGTTTACCCGGCTGATGGTAGCAGTGGAAGCGCCGGTTTTTTCTGCAATTTCCAAATAAGTATTATGCTTGGTCAGCATGTTGGCTACTTCAAAGCGCTGGGAAAGAGAGAGAAGCTCGTTGATGGTACAGATATCTTCAAAAAAGGTATAACATTCTTCTCTGTTTTTCAGGCTTAAGATCGCGTCGAATAAAAAATCTACCGCAGGAGTTTTAATTTTGTTATTCATAAAGGAACCTCGCTTTTATGTATCATTCTATTCTATTTTAACACTATGCAGAGGTAAAGTAAAGAAGTTTTTCGGTTTTGCAAATCTGAGGCAGATGTGGTACAATAATTTGATAATAATATGAAATAATTTTTGGTTCATAATTTTATGGAAAAAAGAAGGGAGAAGGGTACTCCGCGTTAAAAAGGACGGGTTTGTGCCGGTTGGATATATGAAAAAGGGAGAACTAGCAGAAGGCTATGTAGAAGTAGTGGATTTTCCAAATAAGGGTCGGGTTAGAACAGAAGACGGAATGGTACTGGTAAAGGGAGTTTTGCCAGGGCAGAAGGTGAGGTTTGCGATAAAACGAAAGAAAAGCGGGCAGTATGAAGGCAGGCTTTTAGAGGTTGTAGAGCCCTCGCCTTTGGAGACTGCAAGTCCGGCTTGCCCTCATTTCGGTCAATGCGGCGGCTGTGTTTATCAAAGTCTGCCTTATGAGACGCAGCTAGAGCTAAAGCAGTCGCAGGTAAAGAAATTGTTAGATGCCGTTTGTCAGAAAGACTATGAATTTGAAGCGATAAAGCCAAGCCCAACCTGCTGGAATTATCGAAACAAAATGGAATTTTCTTTTGGGAATAGCTATAAAGATGGACCGTTAGCCTTGGGTCTGCATCGAAAAAACAGCTTTTATGATATTGTGACAACAGAGCATTGTCAGATTGTTCATAAGGACTTTTGCAGCGTGCTATCCTGTACGCTGGAATTATTTCAGGAAGCAGGTATTTCTTTTTATCATAAGATAAGCCATCAGGGATATTTGCGTCATTTGCTGGTACGGCGTGCTGCCAGGACAGGGGAATTGCTGATTGCTCTAGTAACGGCAGGGGCAGAACAGTTAGACCCAAAGGAGGAAAATACTAAAATACAGGAGAAATGGTTAAAAGAGCTGAAAGAACGATTGCTTTCGCTCCCTCTTTCCGGGCGGATAGTAGGAATCCTACAGATTGAAAACTACCGGGAGGCAGATGTCGTCCAGGCAGATGCCACAAATGTGCTATATGGTAAGGAATATTTTACAGAGGAACTATTAGGTCTGCAGTTTCAAGTATCTACCTTTTCTTTTTTTCAGACCAATTCCCTGGGCGCGGAGGTGCTTTATACCAAAGCAAGAGAATATGTGGGAGAAACAAAGGATAAGGTGATTTTTGATTTGTATAGCGGAACAGGAACGATTGCCCAGGTTTTAGCTCCTGTAGCAAAGAAGGTAATTGGTGTGGAGATCGTAGAGGAAGCCGTAGAGGCTGCCCGTGAAAACACTGCCCGGAACGGATTGACGAACGTAGAGTTCATAGCGGGGGACGTGTTAAAAAAGCTGGATGAAATTGCAGAAAAGCCAGATTTGATTGTATTGGATCCACCACGGGACGGGGTGCATCCGAAAGCGTTAGGGAAGATAATAGAGTATGGAGTAGAGCGAATCGTGTATATTTCCTGTAAACCGACGAGCCTGGCGAGGGATCTGGTGATGTTACAGGAGGGAGGATACAAGGTGGAGAGGGTGTGCTGTGTAGATATGTTTCCGTGGACGGGAGGGATTGAGACTGTGTGTTTATTGTCCAAACTCAAAACTAAATGACCTGTCGATATTGAATTATATACTGATGAACTGGATTTGATTTCAACAGAGAGTAAAGATGCGAATAAAAATGTCGGTTTGAATGTAGGTATATAATTGACATTTATTGGTATCCTGTGTATGATACAGATTGAGGTGATATGAAATGCCAAAGTATGTTGAATCAGAAATGTTGGAGCTGAAAGAAAAATATACTGATGTAATATGTAAAGAGATTGTTTCGTTCTTGAATACTTCTGGTGGAACAATTGTCATTGGTGTTAAGGATGATGGAACTGTTGTTGGTGTTGACAAAATTGATGAAACATTTAAGAAAATATCTGATATCATAACTACGCAAATTGAACCAAATCCACAAGATGAAGTAAGTTCAGAAATTCGATTTGAAGATGGAAAAACATTGATTGTTGTTAATGTATCAAGAGGAATCAAGCATATTTATTGCCAGAACAAATTCAAATTCGATATGAAAGTAAATTCATTGATTCGGAATATATGTTAAAAAAGAGAGCGAGTCAGATGAATTTAACATTTAAAGAATTGAAAATTTATTACAGCGAAAAAGATTATCACTTAGATGATAAAACTTTTGAAGTAAACTTAAATTTGAGAAATCAAAAAGGGGAGTACAATCTTTTAGCAGATAGAAATAATATTCCTTTGATATTTGTGAAGTTTTTAATAAAAGACAAGTTGGCAATTTCTGAAAGAAGTGATTATGGATACAGATGTATTATTACTTCTTATGATAAAATTAAAAATAGACTTCAATCAGAAAATATCTGTATTTCTGATACAACAGTTAGACCAAGAAAGGATACTTATTTATTTGATTATGATTGTGTTAATGAAGCAGTTTTGAACGCTTTGGTTCATAATGATTGGATGATTACCGAACCACAAATTTCAATGTTTGATAATCGTTTGGAAATTTTATCTCATGGTGGGTTGCCAAGCGGTATGACAAAAAAACAATTCTTTGAAGGAATCAGTAAACCAAGAAATATAACACTTATGCGAATTTTTTTTAGCATGGGATTAACGGAGCATACAGGACATGGAATACCGACAATTGTTAAAAAGTATGGAGAAGAAGTTTTTGAAATAGAGGATAACTATATTCGATGCACAATTCCTTTTGATGAAGAAGTTTTGAATAAATCAAAAAATGAAAATGTCGGTTTGAATAAAACTGAAAAGAAAGTGATTTCTCTGCTGATAGAAGATTCGGAATATACTTCTGACGAATTGGCTGCAAAGATAGGCGTAACAAAAAGAACCATAGAGCGAGCATTTATCTCTTTGCAAAATAAAAAGGTTATAAAAAGAATTGGTTCAAAACGTGATGGAAGTTGGAGTGTTAGAGGATAAGATATTAAAAAAGATAAAGAAGGAGTGATTTTTCCAGTTGCTCTGAATCTTTCCAGAATGGGTGATAGTTATTTGCAATTTATAGGAGAGATCAAGAAAGAAATTCGGAAACAGAGAGTTTTAGTTGTAATGAACGTCGATAAAGACAAATATTAGTTTAATGGATAAATTAAAAACGCAAGAAGAACGCATATGGTATGCTGGTAAAACAATAGAGAATGGTTGGAGTAAAACCATTTTGGAGTTACAAATACAAAGTAGAAGATATGGCGAATCAGCTCTTGACCCCTACCTATTCGATTTTTAGGAACTGATATGCCAAGGTGTGAAATGGAAATAGAGCAGAAATTGACAGAACATATACAAAGCTTTCTGTTAGAATTAAAAGTCTGCATGAGTACGGCGGTAAAAAAATAAAAACCAGGGTTGAATCGTAACGCTTAGACGATTCTGCCCTGTTTTTTTAGTAAAAGGTAGTAAGAGGGCTTTTTTCAAAAGAACTCTACCAATTTATAAAATACTCAAAAAAGTTTGTAACGAATCTGTTTCTTCTGCGTCTAATCTATAACAAACATTCTATGACAAATCTGTCCTATACCACAATCGTTTTATTTTGTATTATAATAACAGTCATAGATAGTTGCAGGAAAAAGGGAGAGGAGGGATGAGGTGGGAACGGCTGATTTTGAGCAGCTTTATCAGACCTATTATATGCAGGTGTATTCCTTTTTAATGGCGATGTCAAAGGACAAAGAGCTGGCGGAGGAACTGACGCAGAAAACCTTTGTTAAGGTCTTGACGGCAAAAAAGCCTTATGAGGGAAAATCCAGTGAATGGACCTGGCTGTGCGCGATTGCCAAGAACCTGTTTTTGGAAGAACTTCGCAGGCAGAAGAACATGCGTGGGGATTCTGGTTGGGCAGAGGATGTTACGGCGCTGCCGCAGGCAGATAAAAAAGGGCTGGAGGAAGCCTTGATTGAAGAGGATTCAGCCTTTGAAGTTCATCAGGTGCTGCATCGGCTGGAGGAGCCTTATAAGGAAGTGTTTGGGCTTCGGGTGTTTGGAGAGCTGTCGTTTCAAAAGATAGGAAGATTGTTTGGCAAAACGGAAAGCTGGGCTCGTGTTACCTATCATCGCGCCCGTTTAAAAATTCAGGAAAGGATGGAGAAATGATGAAATATCCATGTGAGATGATAAAGGATGTTATGCCGCTTTATTATGACAAGGCTTGCAGCGAAGAGACAAAACAGATTGTCGAGACGCATTTGGCAGAGTGCAGTTCCTGTCAGGAGGTACTAAAAAGGTTAGAGAGCAATACTTATGAGGTAGATTTGGCTAAGGAGCGGGAGGAGGTGCTACGCCGTCATAAAAAAAGTGTATGGGAAAGGTTGGCAGAGGTGATAGCTGCTATCATGCTCGTTCCATTGGTGATTTGTCTGATTGTCAATTTGGCGACTGCTCATACATTGGATTGGTTTTATATTGTTTTGAGCGGGATGGCTGTCGTGGCTTCTCTTATTTTGGTTCCGCTTCTGGCAGCAGAAAAGAAGCTGTTATGGACTTTTCTGGCTTTTACGGGCAGCATACTTCTTTTGCTGTTTACTTGTAATCAGTTTAGCGGCGGGCATTGGTTTGGTCTGGCGGCGATAGCGGTACTATTTGGTCTGTCGGTGCTTTTCCTGCCTGTTATTATTTATGAAATACCGTTAGAAGGAGTGGCAGCCAGAAATAAAGGGCTGTTAGTCATGCTGACAGATACGGTGCTGCTTTATGCGCTGATTTTGGTATGTGGGGCATACGTCGGTTTGGCGTCTTATTGGAGACCGGCGCTGTGGATTACGACAACATCAGCGGCTTTTGTATGGGTATTGTTTGGAATTCTCCGGTATATGACTTTAGATAAACTGATCCGGGCAGGGATTTGCTGTATTCTTGGGGGAATCTTTCTTTCTCAAATGAACACGATAGTGCATTGGATTCTGGAAGGAGTCTGGAAAGGATGGTGGGAAAACATAAATTTGTTTGTATGGAACAATAGTGAGACGCTCAATGCCAATATCAACTTGTTGACAGCGGTTTTATGCCTTATGGCAGGAACGGGCTTGCTGATAATGGGAAGGAAAAGGAGGAAATAAAGAGAGCCTTATTTATGGATAATGGTATAGGTTTGGTATAGTTTAGCTTCCTTTCGGTGACACTAGCCTTATAAAAAATTTGCGGCTGTAAAAAATAGGAGGCTGTTTATGAGCGGAAACGGGAAAACAGAAGTCATCACATCCGAATTAAACCAAAACGAGCAAATCTTGGCACAGATTCTTTGCCCGACGGAAAATTTTGATATCATTATCCGACGGATTCAGATGGGCGGGCGTTCTGCCATACTTTATTATATGGACGGTATGGTGAAAGATGATTTGTTAGAAAAAGTGGTGGAGTCGTTTTTTAAACTTCAGGAAACGGATATGCCAAAGGAGGCAGAAG
>CAJUFW010000012.1:34135-34536 GCA_910585655.1 uncultured Lachnospiraceae bacterium | reverse complement strand
TGATCGCGCATTAGAAGGTCCTTGTTTGGCAGACTGTGAGCTGCTGGGTAGGGGCTTTTTTTCTTGTCTTATTAGGGAAGTTTTCCGGGCGGAATGTACACGGGCGGATGGAAGAGGTTTCCTTTTATAAAAAGGTTACAATAAGAGAAATAGCTTGCCAAGGAAGGAGGATTTGATATGAATGTAGAACAGTTAGATCATTTTCTACGAATCTTGAGTTTCGAGGAGGTAGCAGGTGTTCAGGCAGAATTGCCAGTGGTGTCCGATGAAAGAATGTCAGGAGCCTTGCGGGAAATTGATTTGACCTCGGAACAGCCATTTCGTATTGTACGCCATGGAAGACTTTGCCATACGCCGGAGCATGGGCATGATTTTTATGAAATGATGTTTGTGCTGCAAGG
>CAJUFW010000012.1:24712-34125 GCA_910585655.1 uncultured Lachnospiraceae bacterium | reverse complement strand
TCTTTCCCTACACGACGCTCTTCCGATCTTGTGCTGCAAGGAACGGTTACACATAAAATAGAAAAACAGGAAATTATACTACCTGCGGGGAGTGTATTGCTGATGAAGCCGGGAGTCAGACACGAGGTGCTTCCCTGTAGCCTGGATGATCTGGCAGTCTCGGTTACAATGGGAAAAAAACTGCTTCTGCCGGCTTTTTTAAATACACTTAGTAGACTTCCGGGAGTAGGAAAACTATTTTTGACGGATAACTCTGCGCCATTTATGAAATTGGTATTTGGAAAGGATTCTCTGGCATATCAGTGTGGACAGCGATTGTTGTGCAGTTATTTTGATTCTTATTATCATAGTGAAATATCTACTGAGCTATTGCTGCAGCTATTTTTAACAGAGCTTGACCGCTTGATTTTGCCGGAGCATAATCAGAGCAAAGAAAATATTGAGCGTGAAATGGAGAAGATCGCACGTTTTATTCAAATGAACTATGCAACAGTGACGATAGAGGAATTAGCAAAACGATATGGCTATACAGCAAGCTATATTTCTCGTAATTTGAAAAAACAATTTGGCAGCAGCTTTGTGAAATACCGGAATCAGCAGCGTCTGTTAGCAGCGGCTACCTTTTTGATTACCACACAAAAAACGATTGCAGCTATTGCAGGTGAGGTAGGGATTTCAAGTCTTTCTCATTTTTATCGGATGTTTTTAGAGGAATATAGTCTGACGCCAATAGAGTATCGAAGGCAATATCAAAGATAAAAGAAACCATCATCAAAAAATAACAAAAAAGGGGATAAGTCTGCCGGAAACAGATATTGTAGGAGCAGATAAAGCTGATATAATCGACATATGATAGCTTCTGTGTTTGTACACAGCAGGAATTGATACAGAAAACATCAATCGCATAGGAAGATGTGAGACGGCGAGGTGTCATAATGAAGGATTATCTGATGTCCCAGATAAAAAGTGTATTTATAAGATGGTTATTATCCTATTTTTTGATTTTGCTGATTCCGGTTTTATTTGGAAGTATCATATACGGGCATGCCTTAGATAACGTCAGAAGAGAGAATAGACGAGCCCAGCGACAGGTGTTAGAACAAAATCGTCAGAATTTTGAAAAACAGTTAGAAACTTTTTACAATATAGCTTACGGAATATTAAACGGAATCAATGTAAATAAAGTGCTGGAGCCAGGAACGGATGGGGGCTATTCCTCAGAGCAGCAGCTCGATCGGGCGATCTTGCAAAAACAGTTAAATAATCTGCGGACGATCAATGATAGTATAGAAGAAGTATATTTGTATGAGTCACAGTCAGATTCTATTTTATCTACCAGAGCATTTTGTAGACTGGAGGAGAGCAGAGACTTTGAGGAAGACTGGTATGGATGTGGGATAGAGAAAATTCGGGAGATGGCTTGGGAGAGGACAGGTTCTTACGGCAATGTAGCAGTAAAAGGAGAAAAGAAAAACAGACTTGTTTTTTCTTATATAAAGGAGATGCCAGGCAGGACGGGGATTTCCCGCGTTATGATACTGGTATATTTGAAGTCGGCAGCAGTTGGGGAGATTTTTGACATTTCGGATGTAGTAATGTTTTTGGAATGGAGAAAAGAAGATGATTCTGTGATCGCAAGTGTGACAAAGAAAGGAAATTCTGCAGAGGCAATCTCTGCAGAGGAAATGTTTGCCGATCCACAGAATCTGGTATTTCGGGAGACTTCAGAGCGGTATCAGTTCGATTATATAAGCATTATACCAAAGTCCTATTATCTAAAGGGCGTTAATCAGATGAAAGGGATTATGCTAATCTATATTTTACTCTGCTTGGGCGGCGGTGGTATGATGGCATGGTGGATGACTAGAAAGCAATATCTTCCGATTGGAGAACTGTTACAAAGTATATTAGGCAGAGAACGGGGAAAGGCAACCGATATTCGACAAATCAAGTATGTTTATTTGGATATGAAAGAAGGATATAGAAAGAGTAGGGAAAAAATCAAGGAAAGTCTCCGAATTGAAAAGAAGTATGTCATGTCAGAATGGATAGCGGGACGTATTCGATCGCTGCAAAACCCGGAACTGGAGGATTGGTTGAACCAGATAGAGTGGTCAGAATATGTGCTGATTGCCGTGGATGTGATTGGCTTTGAAACCGCGCAGGGAGAGGAGGAACTGGCTTCGGAGGAATTTGATATGGCGTATTTTATCGTAGAAAATGTATTTCATGAAATGTTGGAGAAGCAGTACCGTTCGATTGAGGCAGAGGCTGGCGGGATGTTGCTTTCTCTGGTCAGCCGGAGGGAAGAGTCCGATCATACGGAAAGATGGATAGAAGAGGATTTAAGAAAACGTTTGATGGAACTACAGGAATTTTTAAATCATTTTTATCAGATGAAACTGCAAATACAGATTAGCGATATTCACAGCGGAAAGGAAGAGATAGCGGAAGGCTTCCAGGAAATACAAAGAGAGCTGGAGGAGATGCAAAAGCGTCAGCATATCAAAGAGAGTAGAATAGAAAAGGAACAGCAAAGAAGAAGGGACAAGGAGAGAAAAGCAAGTGAAACCGAGCGTTTGGTAAGCATTGCCAAGGAGTATATAGAAGGGCATTATCAGGATAATCAGCTTACAGTAGGCTATCTGGCAGATATGCTTCATGTAAATATCTCCTATTTATCCAGGGAATACAAAAAACGGAATGAATACGGTATTTTAGAATATATCAATTATCTTCGTTTCGAGCGAGCCAAGGAGTTGTTATCCGGGGAGGATACGATAAAGGACATTGCATTACAGGTAGGATTTTTTGATACGCCCCCTTTGATGCGTCTGTTTCGTCAGATGGAAAGCATGACGCCGGGAGAATATCGAAATCAGCTCAAAAGGGCAGAATAAGCTTTATTATTTGACTTTTTCGCACAACAAGGCGGATTATGTCAAATAATAGAGCTATTATTTTTGATTTTTATAGTAAAAACAAAGATGGAAAAAAGCTGCGATTGTGTTTTTGAGATAGAGAATATATGATGAAACCATCACGTGATAACCATTAAGTCATTAAGGTGAAGGTCAGAGTTTGGAGAGAAAGACGAAAGGAGAAAAGAGAATGAAGAAAGAAAGAATTTTTAAGAAAGTGGTTTGTTTGCTGCTTATGCTGGTGTTGCTGGTAGTATGCTTGTCTGGCTGTGGTAAAAGGGAGACTGACAGTAAGGGCAATAATCCGGGAAGTAGTACAGAAAGTGACAATAAAAATAACGATGATAGCCATAGTAGCGCGAAAGATCCTGAGGCAGAAGGAAATGAGGCGGATGATGTACTAGAAGAGCTACCGCTGCCGCTTTGTGAGGAAAAGCAGGAAATTTCTGTTTGGACAACCTGGTCAAACAGTTATATTGATGATATGAATGATATTCCAGGAGTACAGCATATGGAAGAGGTAACGAATGTACATGTAAACTGGATGTCTGTTAGTTTGGCTGAGGTAGTGGAGAAATTTGGTCTGCTGCTGGCGTCCGGTAATCTTCCGGATTTGATGTATACTGGTAACATAGCAGAATATCCAGGTGGAGTAGAAAAGGGTGTCAGTGATGGTATTTTTGCAGATTGTACTGATCTGGTAGAAAAATGGATGCCGAATTATCGGAGGCTGCGGGAAGGCAGTGAGACGCTGATGAGGGATACCAGTACGGACTCCGGAAGCTTGGCGTGTCTTTATACGATGAATTCCAATGATCATGAGGTGGTAGCAGAGCGAACCTGGAATGGGCTGGCGTATCGAGCCGATCTGATGGAAAGCTTTGGCTATACAGATACTCCGGTTACGATTGAGGACTGGCATGAGATGCTAAGCATTGCTAAGAAAAACGGGATTGAAGCTCCGCTGGTGTTGGGACCAAAAGGAACTGATGCAACAGGAGCTTTTATGACCGCTTTTGGTATCCTGCCGAAGTTTTATCTGGAAGGAAACGAGGTTAAATATGGTCCGGCAGAGCCAGGCTATAAGCAGTGGTTGGATTTGTTCCGTCAGTGGTATGCAGAAGGGTTGATTGATCCGAATTTTACGACTGCGGCAGACAGTTTTTTGGTAGATTCGACGTATTCGGTGACAGGAAAGTCTGTGGCTTTTCATACGATTCAGATATTTACAGGGGATGGTTATTTTCAGAGAGGAGTTTCACAGGATCCGAATATTAGGGTGGTAGGCGTTCCGCATCCGGTTTTAAACGAAGGGGATACTCCATATCTCTATATGGGAAATCCTTGTACAGAGGCAGGAAATATGATTTATGTTTCAGCGACCTGTAAGGATCCGAAGCTGGTTGCTATGTGGATGGATTATCAGTATACCATAGAGGGTATGAGGACGAATTTTTACGGAGTAGAGGGAGAAAGCTATACGCTGGATGAAAATGGAGAAATTCAGTTGACCGATCTTGTGATGAAAAATCCGGACTATTCTCCGACTGATGCTTTGGGTTTATATGCGAGGGGAAACTCCATCAGCCGTTATAACTGGTATCCGACCTTCCATACAACTGATATGACCTATGCAGAACCGGCACTGGATGCCTGGAGTTCCTGTTCTTCCGATAAGGCTATCTCTATTTATGCCAGTATGGGAGAGGAAGAAGGAAACAAATACAATTCCTTATATATTGATATTGAGACGTTAACAAATGAGTTTACGGTAAAATATATATTAGGAAGCGCTTCCGAAGAAGAATACCAGAACTTTCTGGCAAGTTTGGAGACAAACGGGCTGGCGGAATGTATCGGCTACTGGCAGTCTGCAGTCGATCGCTATAATGTAAGAGGACAATAAGGCAAGTGAAGTAAATCACAAATGGAACCCAAAATGAAAGGAAAGGCAGGGAGAAACTTATTATGACAACACAACACCCATTTTTTGAATTTGCACCAAATACTTATGAAATTGACGAATTTGACTGTGCTTCGATTTTCCTGCTCATGGGAGAGGAACGGGCGTTACTGATTGACACGGGCGTGGGTATAGGAGACTTAAAAGGCGTCGTTAAAAAAATCACAGACAAACCAGTTACTCTTGTGATCACACATAATCATCTGGATCACACAGGCGGCTGCGGAGCCTTTGAGGAAATGTGGATGCACCCGGATGACTGGAACGGCTTTTCTATGCCGGAAAATGCAGAACGAGCAAAGGACTATGCGCAGATGATTTCCACCAGGGAGCATAAATTTTATCCGTATCGTCTAAACGAGGATTTTCCAGTCTATACGACAGCGCCAAAGCTGCTGCCGCTTCAGGACGGGCAGGTGTTTGATCTGGGTGGACGAACCGTGACGACATATCATTGTCCGGGACATTCTCCGGGGGAAATGGTTTTAGTCGATCATCAAAACAGAATTTTGTTTGTGGGGGATGCCTGTAACTGCAACCTGCTTCTGCCGTCGAATCCAAATTCGGAGCATTATATCAGTGTGGCGGCGGCAGGCAGAGCATTAAAGAGAATTCTGGAGAAAGCGGGAGTAGAATATGATGCGGATAAGGTATATAATTCCCATCATGATTATCGTGGACTGGGTAGTCCGCTGGATCCAAGGGTACTGCCGGATGCGCTTCGCTGCTGTGAGGAGTTGGTGGCAGGCACGGCAAATATCGTAGAGGTTTCCGATCCGATGGATCCTTCAGGACAGCGGAAAAAGAAGGTAGCAATGCGTGGGACGACGATGGTTTCGTTTCATCCGGAAGGAATATTGGATAAAGCATGATGCAGAAACCATTTTAAGATGGCAGGAACAGGAGGATAAAAATGATAGAAAGACTAAAGCAGGTACTGCAGGAGCAAGGAGATAACTATATATTGCCCTTCTTCTGGCAGCATGGAGAGGAGGAAGAAGTTCTTCGTGATTACGTAAGAGCAATCCACGACGCCAATATTGGAGCGCTTTGTATCGAGAGCCGTCCGCATGAGGAGTTCGGCAAAGAAAAATGGTGGCAGGATGTTGATATTATCCTGGAAGAATGCAAAAATTATGGAATGAAAGTATGGATTTTGGATGATAAGCATTTTCCGACCGGATATGCCAATGGTATTTTGGAAGGAGAGGATGCCAGCCTTCAGAGAAAGCACCTTTATTTTAATAGTATGGATTTTTGCGGTCCAATGAAGGCAGTCAGTTTGGATGTAAAAAAGTATGTAGAAAAAAGAGAAAACCCCTTTGCCAGAAAATTGCCTTTCAGTGGAAATAGAAAGCCGCGGGAACACTATGCGGATGATACCCTGGTGGCGGTTATAGCTGCTCCGGTGACAGAGGACGGAGCCTTTGGCGAAGCGGTTGATCTGACGGATCGGGTAGGGGAAAACGGATGTTTAAGCTGGGATGTACCGGGTGGTATGTGGCATATTTGGGTGATTTTTACAACGCATAATGCAGGCTCTCGTCCGTATTATATTCATATGATTGACAAAGCTAGCTGTGCCAAGCTGATTGAGGCAGTTTATGAGCCGCATTGGGAGCATTATAAAGAGGAATTTGGAAAGACACTGGTCGGGTTTTTCTCAGATGATATTTCCTTTTATAACATGGATGGAATTGAGCATACACCAAACATTGGTGGAGATATGCCGCTTCCGTGGTCAGATGAGGTAGAGCAGACAATAAAGGCGCATTTTGGAGAGGAATGGAGAAGCTGTCTGTCCATGCTCTGGTCAGAAAATGAGGATAAGCAAAAGACGAGCGCAGTCCGCTTTCGGTATATGGATACGATTACAAAGTTGGTTCAGGAAAACTTTTCTAATCAGATAGGGGACTGGTGCCGGGGGCATGGAGTGCAGTATATCGGTCATGGAATTGATGAGGAGGAATTTCATTCCAGGATCGGTCGTGGACTGGGACATTTTTTCCGTAGTCTGGATGGGGAGACAATGGGTGGAATTGATGCTATCGTAGGGCAGGTAACTCCAGGAGGTGATCACTATAGTTTGGAGGGCAGAAACGGAGAAGCCAATCATTTTACATTGGCGAAGCTCGGTTCCTCTCATGGTCATATCGATCCGAAGAAAAACGGAAATACTATGTGCGAGGTATTCGGAGCCTTTGGCTGGGGAGAAAGCCTACGCACTATGAAGTTTATTACTGATCATTTTCTGGTAAACGGGGTCAATTATTATGTTCCGCATGCTTTTTCTCCAAAAGCGTATCCAGACCCGGACTGCCCGCCGCATTTTTATGCACATGGATATAATCCACTCTACCGTCCGTTCGGTAAGCTAATGGCTTATATGAACCGGGTATGTCATCTGATATCAGGAGGGCGGCATATCGCTCCGGTAGCCATGCTCTACCATGCAGAGAGTGAATGGGCAGGGGCATATATGGCAACCGACCGTCCGGCTCGTATCCTGCAGGAGAATCAGATTGATTTTGATATCCTTCCGGCGGATGTTTTTGCAGAACGCAACCGCTTTTTAACACAGCTTTTTGCTGGAAAGCTGGCAGTGAACAAAGAGGAATACCGGGTACTGGTAATTCCTTATGCACAATATATTACAAAGGAAACGGCGCAATTTATAACAGAGGCAAAGGAAGCAGGCTTCCCGGTGTGGTTTTTAAAGGGCTTGCCGGAAGGAATCTGCGGCTCGGAGGAGGCTTTGCCAGAAGCGGTGCTACATTGCCCGGTAGTGTCACTAGAGACACTGCCAGAAGTCATGAAACAGGCAGGTTATGTGGATGTGTCCAGTGATATCTTTTTCCCGCGTTTACGTTATTACCGTTATCGGCATGAGCAGTCAGAGCAGGAAGAAGCATCAAAGGAGCTGTATTTGCTGGCGAATCTGGATACGGCAGAAACCTATTCCGGGAGGCTGTATCTTCCGACGAGAGCGGTTCCGACTTTATATGACACACAGTGTAATGTGCTGCGTCCACTTTCTTATACTCTATATAAGGAAGGCGTCCAGATAGAGCTGACTTTGCCTGCCTATCAGAGCGCAGTCGTGGTATTTGGTTGTGAGGACGAAGAGGTTACAGCACTTCCGACAGCAGAGGGAACAGCAATAGTTTTGGATGGTTCATGGAGGGTATCCGTCTGTCATTCCAAGACGTATCCGCAGTTTGGGGAACCGAAGGTAGTAGAGGCGACCGGTGGCTTTCAAGGATACCAGACGATCGATCCCGATTTTTCTGGCTTCATTGCCTATGAAACAAAAGCAGATCTGTCAGGAGCGAAGGCGTTGGTTCTGGAGGAGGTATCAGACGCGGCAGAGGTCTTTGTGAATGGAAAGAGCCTGGGAATTCAATATTGCCCACCGTTTTTATATGATTTAAGAGAGATTGCAGCGGAGGGAGAGAGTGAACTTCGGATTGAGGTGGCTACAACGCTGGAACGCGAAGTGGCAGTGATGTCAAAAGAAGATACTAGGAGAAGCTTTTTCCGGATTGGAGGAATGGTTGCTCCGACTGGGCTGGTGGGGAAGGTTACAATATATAGCTGAAATATTTGTATTATTATATTCTTAACAAATCATGATATGTGCCGCTGCGAGCCAAGGCGGCAGCGGCACATTGTGATCCATAGGATAGATCAATTAGTTGAGTGCAACGTATGTGGTTTATCTCCTGAACGCTGAGTTTTTATACATTCATCCTTTTATTTTCCTTCAATCGCGCAAGTAACTGAGCTGAACCTTTTTTTGTATCTTCCACAATTTCGGCAGGTGTCATTTTAATATGGCGAAGTGAATGATATTCTCTTAGTTTTCTAATATCCTCTACATCAAATCGTTCGCTAATTATTGGTTTATTCATATTCATCATCCTCGCTTTCTATCAGGACAGACGGCGGGTATATCAATAAGTCTTTATATCCCTCTAATGTTGTTATGATTTTGACTCCTCTGATTGTTTTTACGTTTACAATATGCTTAAAGTTCCAGGATATAATAATGTCGCATCCTGCAAGTATTGCTGCTGCAATATGTTGGCAATCGTCAAAGCTTTTTTGCTTTAAGATTCCAAAATCAATAAATTTCCCGGCTAATTCAACAGTATCTTCAGTTGTCTCAATTATATTATAATCTATCTGGTTCAGATAATCCAATAATATTTTTAATTTTTCTTCATTGCATCCACTAATTTCTCTTATTACAATATCTGAAATATATACTTCGTATGTTTTATTTCTAAATAACTCCCATAAATCCAATGTATTCTGCATTTTCTCTGGTGCATCCACCTGATACAGATAACTGACAACAGAAGTATCTAAATAAACTTTGAGTTTTCGCATAATGTCCTTTCCTTGCACCAATAAAGTATATTAAAATTTTTATATTTTTTTTAAAATTTATTTATTTGTTATTGAAAGGTTTTACCTCTCTATTTCATATATAAGCTCTTTAGTTTAGTATAGAAACGCCCCCGGTT
>CAJUFW010000012.1:20809-24702 GCA_910585655.1 uncultured Lachnospiraceae bacterium | reverse complement strand
TTGATGGAAAATAAAGACAAGAGTCCACTCGAAGAGATCCTTTCTGAAATTAGTGGTGGCAGGTCTGCCTTCCCCATAGCAAAACACTTCGTGCTTGTGACTTTCCCTTCTTTATGCTATGCTGGTAAAAGAAAAATGCCTCAGATGAAGCTTGGAAGGAGAAGGTTTGTTATGAAAAATAGGGCGATAGAATCAGAAAAAAAAGAAACCCGGATTGCCATTATCGGAATCATTGTTAGTGATACCGAGGCATCCGAGCGGATCAATGAGCTGCTGCACCAATACAGCCAGTATGTGGTAGGACGTATGGGGATTCCTTACCGGGAGAAAGGCGTATCGGTGATCAGCGTAGTGGTAGACGCTTCCGAGGACGTAATCGGGGCGCTTTCCGGGAAATTGGGGATGGTGAAAGGAATCAGCACAAAGACCATTTATTCCAAAGCCTGAATCCTTTTCTCCCCTAAGGCTTGCGGACTAATTTCGATGTTCCTGCTGCAGTCCGTCCCGTCGGACTTCACTTGGCGGTTTTCCAAAATGTTCTTTATAAAGCTTGGAAAAGTAAGCAAAATTCGGATAGCCGACCTCTCCGGAAATCTCTGCGATGGATTTTTTAGAGGTAAGAAGCAGTCTGGCGGCTTTTTCCAGACGGGCTTCGATGATGTATTCTTTGAGAGGAATTCCCGTTTCTTGCTTAAAGATACGCGACATATAGTCCGGGCTTAGTCCCACCAGTTTTGATAAGCTTTCTCTGGAAATCGGTTCAGAGAGATGCCCGTCAATGTAGCGGATAAGCATGTTGCTTATCGTATCTTTCCGCTGGTGGACTGTCTCTCCCTGACGAAGCTGATCAAAGAAGCAATGAATTTGGGCTTCTAATTCAGAAAGCCTGTGTGCCGGGAAACGGAAAAGAGCATCTGAGATTTCATGGGCATACAGTTCCTTCTGCTCCAATACAATCATAAAGCATTGGAGAAGATCTTTTTGCAGATTTTTTAAAAAAGAAAGGGAAAGAGGTGTCTGTTCTTTTCTATGCTCCAAAAAAGCATGGTATTCTTTAAAAAACTTTTCTTCTTCACCAGAGTAAAGTAAATGTCGGAAGCCGATAGGAAACAGATAATCAGGGGTAGGGGCAGTATCGGACCGCTCTTCCTGAGCAGAAAGAAAGACAAGCCTCTCCCGTTGCTCAATATCGTTTTCTTTGAGGTGTCGTAAGGCACGGCTTGTTTGATGAAATTCCGAATAGAGAATTCCAATCGAAATATAACAGCAGGATTGCATCGGAAAGAGTTCCTGGCTTTTTTGGATAAATTGAAGACAGGAGTCTTCCAGTTCCGACTGGTTTAGCTGTTCGCTGATAACAATAAAATAATCGGAGAGGGGAACAAGTCGTCTGGAAGTGTCGGGTTCTAATAAAATGTCTCTGGCTAAATCATGCAGGGCGGGAGAAGAGGTAGGGCTTAGCTCTGTTTTTTCTGTAGAAATAAGAATTATACTATAAAGAGAATGGACGTCGAATTTAATTTGTTGTAAATCGGCATAATATTGGACATTTTCCAGTACCGGATCGTTTGGTCGGAAAATGGCGTCCCGCCAAAAAAGATCTTCTAAAAATTGCTGTCTTGCCATCCAGTAAGCGCCGACCCGGCAAGCATCCTCCATGTTTTTTTGAAGCTGCTTTTGCTGTACAATTTGTTTTACGGTTTCTAACAGACGATTGGTATCGACCGGTTTAATAAAAACATCTTCTGCTTTTAGGCGCAGCGCTTCGGACAAAACCGGCTCCCGCAATGTCTCGTCCAGAAATATAAGGCTTAAACCGGGATTGGTTTGGAGCGCCCAGACGGCTAGACTGATTCCGTTCTCCTTCGGCAGTTCAACATCACAGATCAAAATATCAACGGAAGTTTCTTTTAAAATACGTTTGGCATGTATGGCATGATGAGCGATCAGAACCTCTTTGATGCCGATGGTTTTCCAGTCCTCTAAAGCTGTTAAGCGCCGTGTGGATATCAGTGAATCATCTACAATCAATAGTTTCATAAATTATTTTTTCCTCCTTTGGTATAAGCAAAGAAGTGAGACACCTTAGAGCATCCCACTTCTTTCTTAAAAATTTTCTTATTCAGAAAGTTCTATCTTGCATTGTATCTGTCTAATGCAGCCTGCTTATAACCAATACATTCTTCAATTCCGTAGTTCTTTAAATCAGCAATAAAGCTGTCATATTCGTCGATAGAACGGCTTCCGGTGATGAATTTAATGGTATTTTCCTGTACTAAGGTCTTGATAGCAGTGTACAAGCTGTTATAAGAGATACTTTCCTCCTCGGTCATTGTCATAAAGGAAGGCAGCATCAGATCGGTCTTGTTGACATCCCATACATCGTAGGCAGCAGTTGCCGGATTTCCTTCATACATTGGGGTAAACATATCCCAATTGTAAAGACCGAAATCGCTGGTGCCGAGTGTATACTGTGCGTAAATGGCTTCGGAAATAGAAGGGAACTCTCCGCTATCTATCTGTGCATGGATAGCATCGCCAATAGAATAGGTTCCGTCTCCGTTTGCCACATAGCTTTCATTTTCAATACCAAGACTGTCTAGGAACATACATTCTGTAGTATACCAGTAATCAAGCCAACGACAAGCCAGCTCGGTATCTTTGCAGTTGTTGGAAAGAACGGTATCCGATCCTTTGACAGGTTCACTCATGTTATAGCCGATCTGTGGGGTATCTCCTTCGTTGAGCACCGGAGCAGGAGCGGCAACCAGCCAGAAATCTTCGTCGTCGGTATAGGATTTCCAAATGTCAGCAGTACACCCCCAGATATTGGCAGAGGCACCAGCCTTACCGGTTCCCATATAATCAGCAGAACCCATCATGGCGGCATCGTTTGTGATAAAGTTCGGATCGATTAAGCCTTCTGCATACCAGTCATGGAATAATTGTACCCACTGCTTGTAGCCATCTTCTAATGGTCCGAATTTTACAACGTTGTTTTCCTGATAAAATTCACCTAATACGCCGTAAGCAGAAAGAAAGCTGTGGCAGATATCATAACCGTTTTGCGCGCCGATCATAAGAGGCGCTTCACAGGTGCTGTAGTTATCCTTAAATGCCTTTAATACATTGTGCCAGTCGTCGATGGTAGTCGGAACAGAGAGGTTTAAGTCATTGAGCCAGTCCTGACGCAGACACATACCGTCCCATGCACGTTCTCCCATAACTTCGCCGTTTTTGGAGGCAAGGATAAAAGCGCCGAGCAGACGACCGTCGTCCGTCTGCGTATCCCTCTGCAGCTTTTCATTGGAGGTACGCAGCGCCTGGTAAGTCGGCATATACTTTGGAATCAGATCGGTCATATCCTCAATAACACCGTCCATATGAGCCTTTACCAGACCGCCTGTATAATAGCTGCCCAGACCGCATACGATATCCGGATAATCTCCGGAAGCCATCATCAGACCGAATTTCTCGGACGCTTCCTGACCTGCCACGGTTGTCCAGGTAATATGTACGTTCGTGTTTGCTTCGATCTGTTTGATAGCCTTTAATTCATTTGGATCTGTAGTATAATTGTTGCTCCATGCAAGCCATACGCCTAGATCTTTTTTCTCTGCCAGAGGCCAGCTCCATTCAGAAGCATTTTCATTATCTCCTTCGTTTGAGGAACTTTGATTCCCCTGTGTGCTTTTGTTGTCTTCCTTAGGTTCCTTTTCGCCGCAGGCAGCAAGCATAGAGACTGCCATACAAACGGTCAGAAGAAGAACCAGAAATTTGTGTAGCTTTTTCATGCTAAAATCTCCTTTACTATGTCCATTTTTTTACTGCCTGTCTAGTATAACCTTTTACTAAAAGATCGGAAGAGCGTCGTGTAGGGAAAGAGTGTGTCA